>CAZLGZ010000356.1:0-1507 GCA_964558965.1 uncultured Flavobacteriaceae bacterium | reverse complement strand
TTTCCCGCGTCTACACTTGCGTCGGAGCGTTTTCCATCTAAATTTGTTTGAAGTATCATTAGTAACACCAATTAATAATTTGCTATTATGAACAAAACAGAATTAATCGATGCTATGGCGGCTGACGCCGGTATCACAAAGGCAGCAGCCAAAAAAGCATTGGAATCTTTCTTGGGTAACGTAGAAGGTTCTTTGAAAAAAGGTGACCGTGTTTCTCTAGTTGGATTCGGTTCATGGTCTGTATCGAAGCGTAACGCTCGTGAAGGTCGTAACCCACAAACTGGTAAAACCATCAAAATTGCTGCTAAGAATGTAGTAAAGTTTAAAGCTGGAACTGAACTAGGGAACGCTGTAAACTAATCGCAATATTGTTGATTATCTGAAAAAGCACTTCCATCGTGAAGTGCTTTTCTTTTTTAGAACGTTTTGTCATTCAAAACGAGAATAGTAAATTTAGTTTAAAGCAAAGCACCCAATGCTTCCACAAGAACCCAAAAAAGGAAACCTTCTGATTGCAGAGCCGACTCTTACCGGAGACGTGTCTTTCAATCGTTCTGTGGTCCTTATCGCGGAACACAATGAAGAGGGTTCTGTGGGCTTTATCCTGAACAAACCCCTCGAATATCAGATTCACGAACTGATCCCTGATATCGAAGTCCCCTTTCCTGTATTTAACGGAGGGCCTGTTGAACAGGACAACCTCTACTTTATCCATAAAGTGCCCGAGCTAATTCAAGGCAGTGTAGAGATCTCTGATGGAATCTATTGGGGTGGAGATTTTGACAAAACCATTGAACTCATCAACCAAGGGGTAATTGAACAAGGTGACATTCGTTTCTTCTTGGGTTATTCTGGCTGGGCCAGTCTACAGCTTTCAGAAGAATTAAATTCCAAGTCCTGGGTAGTAGTCCCCAATAGTTATGAAAGTGGCATTATCCAAAAGTCTTCTCTTTCTTTCTGGAAGGAAAACATGATTGAACTAGGCGGTGATTACCTGCTCTGGTCCAATGCACCGGAAGATCCTTCTTATAACTAAGCCTCTTCCTTTTCTTCTTTGGGCAAACAAGCACCCTTAAAAGCCTCTTCTAGGCGTTCTTTCCAACTGAACTGTTGGTAGACGGTCTTTCTGTACTTATTCCACGAATAAAGACGGCCGTAGGGGTCCATTGTAAAAACTTCCTTGGCTTTGGGTATTTCGAAAGGAGAGATGGCCACTTCCTCGATGGACCAGTCATTTTCTCTGGCCATGGCGTCCAGTAAAATCAAAGCTTGCTTGCGAACAACCCAAGCAGGAGCCCCGCCGGATAATTCTGGAATTTTTATTCCGTCCTCTGAAGCAATAAAAATGAGTCCGCTCAAAGCCCTCACCACTTGTTTATTCTCGTTGAGCAGCGCGCAGTCCGCGTATCCGTTCTCTAAAGCAAATGAATGTGCAACCGAAATTGCCGCAGGGCTTGGGGTTGAAAGATTGGACAAAAGTCCGCTTGGCAGGTAGTAGTCTTTATAC
>CAZLGZ010000355.1:0-1509 GCA_964558965.1 uncultured Flavobacteriaceae bacterium | reverse complement strand
AGATTTTTTCTGGTTTCCTGAGGGTCGCCTAAAAAATTAGCGTCAAGCATCAATCGTCCCCAAGTGTCGAGAGCCATGCCTCCATCTTGAATTTTAAGGTCTGAATAACTGAATTCAGGACAGACGACAGGGAGTACCTTTTTAATTGAGGTAGAACCCCTAAAACGATAATCTACATAATCTTGCTTGAACACCTCCATAAGGTCGTACATGTTCTCATTCATGTACTTCAAGTAGTTTTCGAATTGAGGAATTAAGCGCATCATTTCGCTATTTCTACCCATTTCAAAAGGAGCGTTCCAGGAGATGAAGGTTCCAGAGAGCCCCGTGAATTCTTGCATTTTAGCCAACATATCGACCGGCAATTCCATTTGATCCCCCAGCCATTCAAAGTGAGTTAACTGACCATTTTCTAATAGGGTATGAACAGAAACCTGAAAAACCATTTGCCGGTGGGGACCTAGGCCATCCGTTTTTGGGATGGCGCTTGCGTAAGTTTCATAATCCACGAAATGCAAGGGGAATGACAATGCAGAAAGGGTGTTCCTTACCCCGGATTTATTAAAGACTATTTTTTGGTCTTTTACTGATTCCACTTGCCGTCTTTGCCTTGTGTTTAAATCAAATTCCTCAGGTACATCGGCTATTTGGACCACCCCTAAATCAAGAAGTTGTTGGATCTTTTTGGCAGAAATCCGGGCGATCTCATAAATGGAGTATTCCGGGATATCAGAATTAAAATAAGGGAAGGTATCGCAGTGGTTACTTCGGGTCTTCGTACGACAAGAACAGCTAGACTCATCAATTGCTGGCGTATTAAGATAGTCTAGAGCGGAAATGATTTCAGAAAGGACTTCGGAATAGAGCTCTTCAATTTGAGCAGTCACTTCCTCAACCTTGAGGAGTTTCTCTGCTTGAACTTCTCCGGCTTTTTTGAAGGAAGGATTCAAGTGAATAATGGAGACCCTAGAGACCCTGTGCCCGCACCCTTCAAGGACGTACTTCTGGAAGCAGGCGTCTTTAAGGTGATTGTGTTTTTTGTCTGTTTTGATGCTTGTCGAGGACTTGACCTCATACAGATGGAAGCTATTGTCGCTTAATTGTTCCAGAACATCAACACGCGCGAAGGCCTTTCTTTCACTTAAGAAAGAAGCCTGAAATAGTACTTTTTCTCCCTTTTTTATGGCCTTCAGAGTGGTTTCTGGACTTGCTTTGTCCGGAAGATCTTTCCCTTGAGGAAAGAGCTTTTTTGCATACCCTTCGACCTCATAACCCTCCTGAGCAATCTTCTCAAGAAACAAAGAAAATTCTCCTATGAATTGAGAGGCTTCGACCGGCTTATTCTTTGCCAACCAGAGCGATTGTGGGCAGCGCAAATATTGAATAAAATCAGTTTTGGTTAATTGCTTCATTATTATTTCTAGAATATTTCTAGGGCACGAAATTTTATTCTCACCCCAATACCGGCCTTAATAACTTCTCTTATTGTAAAATCAAGCTTTTGTGAGT
>CAZLGZ010000354.1:0-1526 GCA_964558965.1 uncultured Flavobacteriaceae bacterium | reverse complement strand
TGTATTACGGGGATGAGTACAAAAGCTGGGTCAAGGGTTGTCAGATTAAAATTACACCCTAAAAGGGGCATCAGAATTAACGCTTCGGGTCTGGATTTCAGGCCCGAATGGCGTACCTTTATTCTATGCAAGCACTAATCGATTACCTCAATCAATTTGGTCCTGTTTCCAAGGCGAATATGGACTTTTTGGTTCGCCATATTCAAGAAAAGACTTTGAAAAAAGGGGATCACTTAATTGATTTGGGGCAGCCGGTTAATTCCATGTATTGTATTGAGGAAGGGTATGTGCATTGTTTCGCCTTAAACGAAGAAGGGGAAAAGCTTACCCGCCGGATCGAAGGTCCCATCAGCTGCTGGACCGTACTCGAGAGCTTTTATGATCTTGAACCTTCCCCCGTGGAGTGCATTGCTTTGAGTCCTGTCAAATACTTTGAGCTCAGTAGAATGGGCTACGATGCGATCAAAGCCGAGAACGAAGAGCTCAATGGCCTTATCAGCCGCATCACAGAACGCTTGCTATCGGATAAGTTGATCGCGACCATGAAATACTCGTCCATGACCGCGGAAGAACGTTACCTGGATATGGTCGAAAACCAGCCAGATGTCGTCAAAATTGCGCCGGTTCAAGCCTTGGCCTCTTTTCTGGGTATTTCGCGCGAAACCCTCCACCGCATTCGCCGTAAACTGGTGACTTCTTAAAGAATTCTTAAAAAAGTGTTAGTGTGTCATTTGACACAGTTTTTCAGGGAAGAGAGTAGGACTTTTATTCTCGTAAAAGTTATTCATCAATATACTATTCTCCACTATGAAAAATGTCATCGCATTTCTATTGTTTGTTGCTCCCGTAGCCCTGTTTGCACAGGCCGGAAACGGGAAGAGTTTTAGCCAATCTGTTCGCTTAAGCACCAATGTCGAGCAAGCTTGGACCAACCTGATCGATTTTAAAATGTTTAAGGAGTGGGACTCCAGTATTGTGGACGTCCGCTGCCAAGAAGAATTGTCTGAGAACCTGGTCTGTCAAGCCATCGCTGCCGACGGAAAAGTTTTTGAAGTCGAGATTACCGAATGGGTTCCTGGTCAATCCTACACCCTAAGAACAAAGCTTTCTTCCGGAAACCTTTACATCAAGCGTTCTTTGGAAGGTAAAGAAGTGGCTACGCTAAACGAAACGGTTTGGTTTAAAGGAATCTCCCGAAAGACTTTCGAAAAGTACAAGGGAAGCAACTACGATCAGACGATCGTTGAACGCATCAACGCTTTTAAAGGCTATATGGCTGCTAAGTAAGGCGCTAATCAGTGAAGTGAAAAGCCCGGCGGTAATGCTACTGCCGGGCTTTTTTATGTTTAAAACGCTCTAAAGTGCAAAGAGCTGTACACGGCCTTTCAGCTGGAAGTTGTCGTCAATGGCATCGTTTTTCATCGTTTGAAATAGGGTGGGCGAATTGTAGGTGACCCCATAGTCGATGCGGTTAACATTCACCTTGAATTGCAAGACCACCTCGCCTTCGAGTTGGGTGATGGCCA
>CAZLGZ010000353.1:0-1532 GCA_964558965.1 uncultured Flavobacteriaceae bacterium | reverse complement strand
CAAGTCAACGGCTTGGTTTCGACCAAGGAGGCTCTGCCTGAGTTTTCTCTGGGGATGAAGGCCCAGTCTTTAAAAGTGGCGGAAGCTTTCAACTCGTTGACTCTGTTTAAGGTCTTAGCTCCTGTAGGGGAGGCTCTGGATGGGAAACTCCAGTCCGAAGTCCGTTTTGAAGGGAACCTCAAGGATAACCTGAGCTTGGATCTGGGAACAATGAAAGGACTCCTGAATTCACGCATTACCACCACCAAGATCAATGCGGAGCAGGCTCCTCTTTTGGCGGCGCTGGACAATGGTTTTGCGTTTATCGACTTTGAGTCACTTCCCGTACAAGACTTAAAAACCGAGCTGGATTTTGATAACGGCCAAGTAAAGTTGAAGCCTTTCACCCTTCAGTACAAAGACATTCCTATCGAAATCAGTGGTGGGCACGCTTTTGATCAATTGCTGGATTACCGCATCCGGATGGATGTTCCGGTAAATTACCTGGGCGAGGATATCACTCGTATGCTCGAGTCCATGAATGATCCGGAATTGAATGCCTTGCGCATACCTATTGAGGGTAAGATTACGGGCTATTACAGTTCGCCTCGATTGGAGTCGGATCTCCAATCGGCTACAACGAATCTCGGCAAGCGCCTGATCGAATTGCAAAAAGACAAGCTCTTGAACAACGGTTCTAAGAAAGCCGAAAACCTTTTGGAAGGTCTTTTGGGAGGGAAGAAAAAGGACAGTACTCAGCAAGAGGACGCGGTCAAGGATAAGGCCAAATCCCTGCTTGGGGGTCTGTTGGGCAAGAAGAAAGACACCACGGCCAAAAAGAACTAGGCGTCTTTAACTATTAAAGATATTCAGGCCAATGACGGTTCCTTCGTTGGACCGTACGTTGAGTACCCGGTTGTCTTCAAAGATGAGGTATTGTCCCTTGATACCACTGAGTCGGCCTGCGAATTGTTGCTCCTTTTCGAGCTTAAGGCTTTTGACTTTCTCCGGGGTCTTCTGGACCGGAAAATGCAGATTCCACTGCTCCGGATGATCCACCGCGTATTCCTTTACCTCTTCCGGAAAGAGTGACTTTACTTCTTGGTAAAGGGCTTGCAAGTCAGCTGTTTCCTCTTTTTGGGTTAGCATTTTTTGCCAGCTTGTTTTGTCACTGACTTGTTCTTTGAGTGCTACTTCTGTTATCCCGGCCAAATAGCGGTTGGGAACTTCTAAAATAGCCATGGCCTGGTGAGCCCCTTGGTCAATCCAGCGCGTAGGAACCTGGCTTTTACGGGTTACCCCGACTTTGACATGACTCGAGTTGGCCAAGTAGACAATATGGGGCTGTAATTGCACCTTTTTCTCGTAGGCGAGATCCCGGTCTTCTTTGTCTAGATGCGCGGTGCTTAATTCGGGACGCATGATCCAATCTCCGGCAGAGGGGATTTCAAAAAAACAGCTTCTGCAAAAGCCTTGGCGAAAGATCGGACGCTCGTTGCCGCAATTCAGGCACTGTTGCCCAATAAACTGAATTTCGAGGCGTTTACCCAATA
>CAZLGZ010000352.1:0-1545 GCA_964558965.1 uncultured Flavobacteriaceae bacterium | reverse complement strand
GCCAGGATTTCTTTGAAATACTTTGTCGCGAATACGGTGTCACGGTTGCTTTTAATCCTAATCCCGTATTTGTGATATCCATTTTTAGTGACCAGATCAATTACAACGGAGAAAGAAACGAAAAATGAAAGCGTAACGTATACAACTCCACCGAGAACTCCATAAAAGTAGATCAGAGGTATAAAAAAGATCAAGTTTATGATCATAATATAAACCTCGGCCAAAGCAAATGACTTGATCTCTTTGAAAGCCTTTAGCATGGATCTGAATGAGACACCAAAAAAGGAAATCGGAAGAGATATAAGGGCTATGAGAAAATATTTCTTGTACTTTAAATCCCCTAAGATGAACAGGGTAATCTCATCTGCAAATATGAAGGAGACAACCGGAACGATAATCATCAGAGGGATTACCATCAGCAAAAATGTTTTGATTATTTCTGCTATGACCCCTTTGTCGAATCCACCGGCCCTTTCCTCGGCTATGAGTTTGACCATTCCATCCGGCAAGAATGACAAGGTCGATCTCCGAATCAGATTTACGGTACTGGTCAGCTGATCAATTATACCAAACCCTGTGGTTCCCAGGAATATAGCGATCAATTTGGATCGCAAGATCCCGACAAAGAAATTGAGCACCTTTGGGCTTGCCAGAATTGCAGAATTCTTGGCCAAGGTTTTTAATTCCATGTCAGATTTTGTTCAGGATTGATAGAAATAATACCGAAATGAGCTTAAAATTGTTCCTTCCAGAGTTGATCTATGAGTCTGCCTTCCGGAATTTTAACATCCGAAAATTTAATCGCCTGGTCTTTTGGTACGTCATTCAACATCACACAACCTTCAGCAAGTCCGGCGGGCAACAAGTCCTCGTTTCTCGCAACAGTTGAATTCTCTGCAGTACCATAGTACTTATATCCGCCAAGGCCATCGAGCAAGTCTCCCTTGTGCAAATCCACCTTGGCAAGGGTTGCGACCTCAACCATGGGCTCGTTCATCGACACTATTGTAGGATCGTCAAAATCCACGAGCCTTGCAATTGAATTGGGTATTTCGAAAAACAGCAAATGATAGGGAATGTAAAAACTATAGAGTGGCCCATCACCCAACTTTCCGTATCGCAAATATTTTTTTGAAATTTGGTCTTTTGCTGTCGCATAAATAAAGACTCCCGGACCGGGTTTGGCTCCTACAACATAGTCTACAATGCCTCCGAGTTCATGCAATTGATTTATATCGTAAAGATCCTTAATGTCATCAATGTGCTTGTCTGTGTAATAGCCGTACATGCCCCGGGTTGCTACCTTCATTCCTGTGGCATTGGCTATACAGGTCTGCTCAATAGCCATTTTCGTACCGTCGGCAAAGCTGGTAACCATTTCGGGAGACATCTCCCACTGCGCTGCAAATCCCTTTTGAGTGGTCGGATTTCGGTAATGATCTTCCAATCCCTTGATGTTTCCGCACAGGACCGGTTCGAAGCCAAGGCCCTTTACGTATCGATACAGATTCATCATTACACCGGGTTGATCCCCATCAGCTATGG
>CAZLGZ010000351.1:0-1563 GCA_964558965.1 uncultured Flavobacteriaceae bacterium | reverse complement strand
GGCGTAGAGTATATGCAGGAAAAGTACAAAACCTGGAAAAAATGATTCTTCCGTTTTCTGAATATAGTTAATCATCAGCATGCAGACCTTTACGAAGGCGGTGTTTGCTGGGCCTCTTGTTAACCATAATGCAAAATCTTCACGGCATCTTTTGGGTGTCGCCGACATTGGCGAATGATGGTTAGCCCTGATGTTTAGAGACCAAAAGGTCCGATCGGATTGGGCGGGTGAACAAGGAAGACAAGTATGCCCTATTCAGATGCAGCAATTGAATTGCCATGTGCTTTCATCACTGATGAAACACCGGCTGATGAGTTATATCGCGTAGGTCTCGTCTATGCCGAAGGCATAGGTGTTGATGCTGATTTGGTGACAGCTCACAAATGGCTGAACCTTGCCGTTGCTCGCGGATTCTCTGGCGCGAAAGAAGCGCGTCAAGAAATGGCGGACAGGATGACAAGTGTAGAGGTTGCTGAAGCACAAAAAGCTGCGCGTGAGTGGATGCGCTTGATGAATTAGCAGTTTATTGCTGTTGGTTCCTGAGGTCATACACAAACGAGAATTCGACCGGTAAAGCGTTTCGTACCCATTGCTGCACGAAGAGGTTTTCTTCTGCGATGCGTGTTTTGGGAACGTACACAACATCGAATCGCTGCAGTGGACCCCACTCAGCGAGTGCGGCATTCATTAGACCACCGCGAATGTCGATGATTTGCGACTGGATTTCACCTCCGGCAAGACGGCGAAGAAGTAACACTTCTTTTTGACGCGCTTCGTTTGTGAAGCCGCCGGCCATTACAATTGCTTGAAGCGGGCCGATTTGTCCGGGCAGGTCGAAGATGCCGGGTTCTCCTACCTCACCGCCGACAAATATCCGTTGTGAAGCATATTCCAAGGCGATGATTTCAACATCTGGATCTTTCAGTTCACCTGAAAGGGCGCTGATAAGAGCGTCTCTCAGCTCATCGACCGTGCGTCCTGTTGCAGTTACTGGCCCAGAATAGGGAATGCGGACCTGCCCGTTCGGAGATACGACAACTTCTCTGGATAAATCCGGAACCGTTAAAACATTGACTTCGAGCGTATCTCCCGGCGCGATGAGGTATTGCTGGTCATATCCATCGGCTAAATGCCACTCACCTTCGAGAAATTCTTCGCTTGGAATAGGATTACTGCCGCAAGATGCAGCGAACGCCAGAGCGGCGGCCGCAAAGTATAGTCGGTACATAGCTGGAACGAGCTCTCGAACAAATTAATCCATTTCCGTATATGTTGGCCATTAATCATTAAGGAAATATCAAGTGGAACAGTGGCCTAGTCACAATCACTAAGTTTTAGGGTTTTGCTCAAGCATGGCAGTAGATACTTCTTGGGAAACGCGAGCCGGTCGGCAAAGCGGTGATTCCGGTGCGATTGTATCTCGCCCGAAGCTTGGACCGTTCGACTTGGTGCTGCAATTGTGGCGGTCTAAATGGCTCATGATGCTCGTTGGGGCGACGATATTCGTGCCGTTTCTCATTCTCGCTTTGTTGATGCCCACGAAATATGAGGCCAGTGCTGGAC
>CAZLGZ010000350.1:1380-1585 GCA_964558965.1 uncultured Flavobacteriaceae bacterium | reverse complement strand
TTAGCGGTTACAGTGGGTTCAAGGTCAAAACAAGAGAAGCTCTAGCCCGAACCAAGGTCTTTTTAGACCTCTTTTTAAACGTACAGCCCAAGTTTCTAGGGGAGCAGATTCCTATTGGAGAATAAGATAAATGATGAAACATTCACTATTCCTTTCGCTCGTTTTTTTACCAATATTTCTTTGGAGTCAGAATGTAATCACTTTA
>CAZLGZ010000350.1:0-1370 GCA_964558965.1 uncultured Flavobacteriaceae bacterium | reverse complement strand
GACTATTTTAGTCCGGAAGATTATGATGATCAAGGCAAGCCGATCGGGAAAATGGAGTTTTTACCCGGTTGCAGTTGGTATTGCGGAGGGAAGGTCGCTAAAATGGAGAGTAGCTCCTATTTGCAATCCACAGCCGGTTTAAACTACGGCCCCAAAAACGCTCATGATTTCAATAAAAATACGGCCTGGGTGGAAGGCAAACCTGGATATGGAATTGGGGAATACCTGGAATACCATTTTCGCTTTGACTCGACCTATCAAGGTACCCTGGGCATCAATAAAATTATCTTGGCCAATGGTTACAAAAAATCCTTCTCGACCTGGTCCAACAACGCACGCGTTAAGCAACTCAAGATGTACCTCAACGATAAAGAGTTCGCCATCATTAATCTACTGGATTCGTATGAAATACAAACCATTGATTTCGATACCATTTTATTCCCGGCTAACAAGACAACGCGGATCCGATTTGAAATTACCGAGATATACGAGGGTAAACGTTATAAAGACACCGCCATTAGCCTACTGATGTTTGATGGGGTGGGCGTGCACTAAACGAGTTCATATATGCCTTTTTAAAAGGCCATTAACCCGGTTTTGTTCCAACGAATTCTTCTATCTTTAAAACAACCTCTGGGTTAAAAAAAGCATATGAAAAGAGATGAATTCGTCAAGCTTTGCGGCTTACTGGGAATTAGTATTCCTCTTCAACCTTTAATGAGTTCTTGCAATACCTCCGGTGCTTCAGGCTTAGGTGCAGATTTTGAAGGTAGCGTTCTCATTATAGGAGCCGGTGCTGCCGGAATGACAACCGGTTATCTTCTCGCTCAAAGAGGTATTGACTTTAGGATTCTCGAAGCGTCTAATCGCGTTGGAGGAAGAATTAAAACGACGAATGACTTTGTGGACTTTCCCATATCCTTAGGCGGCGAATGGCTTCACGTGCAAAAAAACATCTTAAATCAGGCCGTTAACGATTCTTCGGTTGACATCAATATCGAAACCACTCCCTACGACTTAGAAAACGATTACGGTCTTTACGAAGGTAATCGTATCAGTGCAGAGGAAATTGGCTTTACCATTGATCAAAAGTTCATCGGTTCTTCCTGGCTTGATTTTTTCAGACAATACCTGTTACCCTCGGTAGAAAATCAAATCTCTTATAATCAGGTCGTCTCGGCCATTGACTACAGCGGTGACCAAATTCAGGTAAGCACACAAAACGAAACCTATACAGCTGACCGGGTGGTGATTACCGTTCCAGTAAAGTTGATCCGGAATAAATACGAAGGACATGTAGAAAAGTTCCAATTAGCAAAAGATCTTTTCGAGGCTCTTATGACCGAATTAGTTGCCCAAAACAAAGTGTA
>CAZLGZ010000349.1:0-1599 GCA_964558965.1 uncultured Flavobacteriaceae bacterium | reverse complement strand
ATTATATCGGCACCTCTTGGGCCAATGCCGCCACAGGAGGACTCTCCTGGTGGAAATGGTTTATCGGGGAAGGGGGCGTACGCGTTCCTATGGTCATCGTTCCTCCCGGAGCCATGACGGGCGATTACCAGAGAGCCGGAGAGATCAGCAAGGTGGTGATGTCGGTGAAAGACATTCCTATGACCATTCTTGATTACGCAGGAATCGAACATCCCGGAAACAGCTATCAAGGCAAAGCGGTGGTACAACCTACCGGGATCAGCGCCCGGGCCTTTTTGGACGGAAAATCGGATGCGGTACGCGGCGAGGACGACTGGTATGCCTTCGAACTTTTTGGCAACGGCTACTTGATGAAGGGAAATTATAAACTCATGAAGGTTCGTAAAGGTATGTTTGGCGATGGTGACTGGCACTTGTACAACGTGGTTGAAGACCCGTCAGAAAGCAAAGCCCTAGAAGGAGATTTGCCGGAAATGTATGCAGAAATGATGGACTTGTACAAAGCTTATGCCGCAGAGCACGCGCTCGTAGAAGTAGATGAAGACTGGAATGCCTTTAAGGCCGCCAGTGAATAAGCAAATCATAAGGAAAGCCTGATTAATTTACTACATTTATAGGCCAAGAACCTTAACTGAATGAAATACCTTAAACTACTCCCTGCACTGGTGCTCGCCGGTGCAGTTTTTTATGCTTTAAACAACAAAATTGGCCCTTTACCAGCGCTTGGAAAATTTCTAAACCCAAGTTCGGGGATATGGCAAAATGAAACAGACGAAGCCATCGTGGGTGAAATTTCCATACCTGGATTAAGCGCCCCGGTGACCGTGCACTACGACGCTCAGATGATTCCCCACGTATTCGCGCAAAACGAACACGATTTGTACAAAGCTCAGGGCTACCTGACGGCCAAGCACCGTTTGTGGCAACTAGAATTTCAGACCCACGCTGCGGCGGGTCGACTCTCGGAAATTTTTGGTGAAGGCGCCTTGAACTACGACCGTACAGAGCGCAGAAGAGGAATGGTCTACGGGGCAGATCAGGTCATGGCCTTTATGGAAAAACAGGACCAGGAAACCCTTTCATACGTGCAGGACTACGCTGACGGGGTCAATGCTTATATCGATCAACTTGAAGCCAAAGACTATCCGGTGGAGTACAAATTGTTGGGCTATCAGCCCGAAGCCTGGTCTCCAAAAAAAACTGCGCTTCTGCTGATGTATATGACCAAGATGTTGGCCGCGCGCGACAATGACCTGGAACGCACCAATGTCTTGCGCGCGGTGGGTCCGGAGAATTTTGCCCTACTCTTTCCTGATTTCTTTGATCAGACCGATCCGGTCATTCCTAAGGAAACGGATTGGAGTTTTGTCGACGTGCCACAGACCCCACTTCCAGCGCAGAAGGAGGCCGTGCTGGACAGTATGGCGGAAACGCTTGAAAAACCACATCCGGACAATGGCAGCAACAACTGGGCCGTATCGGCCGCCAAATCGGCTACCGGCAATCCCATCCTGGCCAACGATCCCCACCTGGGGCTGAACTTGCCTTCCATTTGGTTTGTGATGCAACTCAGTACGCCTGAGCACAAGGCTTTTGGGG
>CAZLGZ010000348.1:0-1601 GCA_964558965.1 uncultured Flavobacteriaceae bacterium | reverse complement strand
TCGGTCTTCAATGGGGAGACGAAGGAAAAGGAAAAATTGTTGATGTTTTAACCCAGGATTACGATGTGATCGCTCGATTTCAAGGAGGACCCAATGCCGGTCACACCTTAGAGTTTGATGGTATCAAGCACGTTTTGCACACCATCCCGTCCGGAATCTTTCACCCCAATGCCATCAATGTGGTGGGGAATGGAGTTGTCATCGACCCCGTCATCTTTAAAAAAGAACTGGACAACCTGGAGCCATTTGGTCTGGCCTTGGAAGAAAAACTGCTCATTTCCCGAAAAGCGCACCTGATCCTGCCTACCCACAGATTACTCGATGCAGCTTCTGAAGCGGCAAAGGGAAAAGCCAAAATCGGATCAACGCTTAAAGGTATTGGGCCGACCTATATGGATAAAACTGGTCGTAATGGAATTCGTGTGGGAGATTTGGAATTTGACGACTGGAAAACCAAATACCGCAACCTGGCCAACAAACACGAGGCCATGATCGGCTTCTACAATGTCGACATTCAATACGATTTAGCGGAGCTGGAAGAAGAATTCATGGCTGCGGTTGATCGCCTGAAGCAAATGACCTTTATCGACAGCGAAGACTATATGCACCTGGCCCAGAAAAACGGAAAGAAAATCCTGGCGGAAGGAGCCCAGGGATCTCTGCTCGATCTGGATTTTGGGACCTATCCTTTTGTTACTTCCTCCACCACAACAGCCGCCGGGGCTTGTACCGGATTGGGAGTAGCGCCAAACCGCATCGGTCGGGTGATCGGAATTTTCAAAGCCTACACAACACGTGTTGGTAGCGGCCCCTTCCCTACCGAACTCTTCGACGAAACCGGAGCAACACTGGGGCGTGTCGGAAACGAATTCGGAGCCACTACAGGTCGTCCCAGACGATGTGGCTGGTTGGACCTGGTCGCTCTAAAATATGCCGTTCGCGTCAACGGGGCTACTGAACTAATGATGATGAAAGCGGATGTTCTGAGCGGATTTGATACCCTGGAAGTTTGTGTTGGTTACCAGTACAAAGGAGAGCGTATTGACCACTTGCCCTACAGCATTGATGACGCCCATTTGAAGCCGATCTACAAAAGCTTACCCGGCTGGAAGAAGGACTTGACTGGTTTGACGGAGGTAAGTGATTTGCCACCCGCTTTGATGGATTATATCGACTTCATTGAAAAGGAAGTGGATGTTCCGATCAAGATCGTTTCTGTTGGCCCTGATCGCAAGCAGACAATCTTTCGTTAAATACCGCTGGTCGATAGACGAATTCCCTACTTTTGGGTTATGAGAGTATTTCTTTTTGGACTGGTTTTTCTCTTTGTCTTCTCGGGCCTTAGGGCACAAGAAACCACCGAAGAAAAACAAATTCAAATCGTTTACGGGGGTACGTTCTCCAAGGATGAAGCTCGGTACCCGGGCGCCTCGATTTTTAGCCGAGACGAAGAAAAGCAGGTGCAGTTTGAGCACCAGGGGGCAGACTTGTGGTGCGACGTAGCCATTTATTACCCCAAGGAGAATCGCTTGCGCGCAATCGGACAGGTTCGCTTGCAACAGGGAGACTCTGTCGAAATGAACAGCCGTCAAGTACAATAC
>CAZLGZ010000347.1:0-1639 GCA_964558965.1 uncultured Flavobacteriaceae bacterium | reverse complement strand
AACTACCGTACCGTACGAGACATGGAAGAAAAGAAGGAGAACGTTGATCTGTATATCCATCCCGAAATGGAGGCTTATTCGGTAATTGATTTTGAATTGGGCCCTCAGATTATTCAAGTGGGCGAAGAGGAAGCCCGGAAGCACCTGGAAGGTCTCCTTGAAATTGCAGAGGAACTCCAGCAAGAAGGTCATCACAATGCCAAAAGCAACTACAGCGTAAGGCAAAGAAGCCAGGCAGGCCAGTTTACAGAGCAAGACAGCTTGGTTATCGATCGGCTGCGCATCTTCGGATCCAAAAACTACAGTCGCGGCTATATCAAAGGAAAACTCCGTTTTGATTTGTCCGAACCCATCACCTTTTTAAAACTACGTCAAGGGCTGAATAATCTGGCCGCCAGCGGGAACTTCAAAGGGATTCGCTACCAGCTCAAATCCAATGGCTCAGGAACCGACCTGGTTCTAAAGCTCAAAGAAGATCCGACCAAGATGTTCCTCAAAATGGGGGCACACTACGACGATTTATTCAAGAGTTCAGCCCTGATCAATTTAACCCGGAAAAACTTCTTGGCCCAGGATGATGTGGCTTCCTTCGATTTGATTTTAGGAGACAACATTCGGTACTCTCTACAGTATTACCGGGATAAAGGCCCTTATTGGAGTTTTGGTTTCAACTCTTCCCTCAACGATTTTGAGCGGTCTGTTGATTTTGGGATTATACAGTCCAACTTCAATGTGATTCAGGACCCGAATATCGGCGAAATCAATTTGGATGTAACCGAGTGGAAGAACCAGCTCTACGTACAAACGGTTCTCCGTGAAGAGTTCGCTTTCCAGATGGGAATTGAGCACAAACTCTTAAAATACAGTACCAGAACACTTCGCAATCTGGATGAGGTTCTTCCAGAAAATGGAATTGATCCAACAGGAGGGAATGAGCGAACCTTTTTTGAGAATAGTAATTTCTATTCCACCTACGGTTCCCTTGTTTTGGATACTTACGACGATCGGTACTTTCCGACCAAAGGACTCTATTTTAATGGTGACTTTCACCTCTACCTTTTTTCGTCCGATTTCAACGACAACTTCAAGGAATTCTCGGTTTCTCAGGCCCAAATAGGTGCCGTATTTCCTTTGACGAACCGCCTGTCATGGCAAATAGAAACCGAAGGCGGATTTAAACTGGGCAGTCAATCCCGGGTGACCTCTTTTGATTTTGTCTTGGGTGGTTTTGGCAATGAACCCGTCAACAACTTCAAGCCCTTCTTGGGCTATGATTTCTTGAGCCTACCAGGAAACTCCTATGTCAAAGCCTACACCCGCTTTGACTACCGAATTTCACCCAAGAACCACTTGCTGGCTGCGGCCAATATTGCCAATGTGGACGATGACCTTTTCCGGACCGGAGACTGGCTTTCGGCCCCCGACTTTAGAGGCTACGCCTTGGGTTGGGGCAATGAATCTTTTTTGGGCCCTGTTCAAGTCTTGTGGTCCTGGTCTCCCCAGACGACACGCAGCCAAGTGTACTTTAGCGTAGGTTTTTGGTTTTAAGTTAAAGTTGGTTAAAATTCCTAGGCTCCATGCGGGTTTGTCGTAATTTAGCAGTGCTAGAGGGGTGGTTCCCTCAATACTTTAAGTATTG
>CAZLGZ010000346.1:0-1674 GCA_964558965.1 uncultured Flavobacteriaceae bacterium | reverse complement strand
CTTGATAGTTGCCTAGCTGAAGCTCTTTGTTTGCAGACGCCTTCATGCCCTCTTGAACATAAGGAAGGTTCGCCATGTCTTGGTCAAAAACGCTGGCGAGCGCCGGCCCAATCAAATGTCCAGCCGATGCGAAAGGCTTATCATCAGGAATGAGATGCATCTCAGGCGACTTCGGCATGGGTTCACCGTCTTTATTCCGCATAAGAATTCTAACTTCCATCAAGCAATGGTCAGGATCTTTCCAAGGACGCCAGCGATATACGATATTAGGAATAAAGCCTCCCCACGGCGCAAAGTTTGGAAAGATGTTGTAGGTGAAATTATCAGTCATTTCAGAATCTGAAATTTCTGAAAAATCGTGTCCTGACATTTCTTTGAAGGCCTGACGGTTAGCTTCAGCTATTGCTTTTCTAGCGAATAATGGATCTTCAGCCCCGGCGTCGTCTGCCGCTTCATCCGCTGTTCCCACTCTCTTATCCGCGCCGACGCGCCCCTTAGAGCGCGCGCCACCTTCACCCGCCCCATCCTCGAAGCCTTGATTTATAAAGGAATGAAATTTCTCTAAGATAAAGTTCTGATCGTGATTGTTATCGTACAAATGCGGGGACAAGACAGCCGAAGGCGTTATAGCCCGGTTCATGTGGTCACCGTATAAATCATAGCGTGTGTTAGCATCCCCCGTGAAGGGTAAAATCTGCGGATGAGTCACCACCGTGTGCCAGGCCTCCATAAAGGCCTCAGCCGTCGCTTTCCAATTTGCTGGGATGACACGCCCAATCCATGCACCCGTATAGCATTCATTAAGTCTCCACCGCTCGTAATGCTCTATTGATGGGCCAACCCAGTCTCGAAAAGGCTCTATATCCTGATCTTCTGATACCATCACGAACCCCTGCCAGCGGTCGACGCGTAGCTCCGGCAGCTTCATGTTGTCAGCGTCTAAATGAGGAAAATCCCACTTACAGGGAATCTCTTTTAGCGACCCATCATTGTTCCAAGTAAATCCATGAAACGGACATTTGAGGTCTGGCGTATATCCTGACTTCGTTCTTAGCTTTCGCCCGCGGTGCAAACAAACATTGTGAAACGCGCGAATGTCTCCGTCGCCTTGGCGGACTAACACATATGACCGACCTGCATTCTCATAAACAACTGTGTCGCCTGGATCAGGAAGCTCTTCTTCTCGTGCTGCGAACTGCCAAACCTTGCGCCACATTTTTTCGTTTTCGAGCTGCATAAACTCAGTGCTCGTATACCTATCGGTCGAAATTGGTTCTGAACCCAAGAATTCAAAAGATTCTTCTCGAAGAAAATCGGGAACTTCCCGCGTATCGGCGTCCAATAAATCTGTGTAACTTGTTCCCGGACACCGCTCACCGCCAATAATTGTGGTTTTGGAACCATCGGCCATGTCATTCTCCTCACCGTTCAGAGACTACCCTTTTCCCATAACTATGGCATACTGAAAAAAAACCAGCAAGACTGTTTGTTTTATGGCGTCCGGTCTGGCTAACTTTCTGTTTCGATCTCATGAGGCACAAATCCAGACGAGGAAGACGACTCTCTTGGCGAGAGTGAAAACACAAGTCGCCTATCATTCACGGGTAAGTTTCGGTCAACACCCAAGCATTGATTGCATCATGATGAACGCATGAATCTATAAGTCTTTATCGT
>CAZLGZ010000345.1:0-1674 GCA_964558965.1 uncultured Flavobacteriaceae bacterium | reverse complement strand
ATTCCTATAAACATGATTTGAATCAAAAACGTCATTTTACTTCGAATGATCGTTAGCAGAACCAATGGCCAAATAATGTAAAACTGTTCCTCTACCGAGAGGCTCCAAAGGTGTAAAAGCAGAGCATTGTCGGGGCTACTAAAATAGCTAAGACTGGACGAAAAGAAATGATTAGCTACAAAAAAGAAGCTATAGATGATTGAAGACACGAAATTTTCGAAATCGTTCGATGAAAAGACTAAGCACGCAGCTATCGCCGAAAAGAAGACCACTGGCCAGAGAGCAGGGAGTAGTCTTTTGATTCGTCTGGTATAAAAAGATGAAACTGAAAATGTGCCGCTGGTTTTGTGCTCCCTTAGTATCAGGTTGGTTATCAGGTAACCTGAGATTACGAAAAAGATATCCACCCCAACGTAGCCGCCAGCTAGCCAAGTTGGGTTTAGGTGATACACTACAACGGATATGACCGCTATGGCACGTAATCCATCAATATCTGGTCGGTACAGCACAATTCATATTTGTTTCAACGAATAAACTGAGCGAATTATGACAGCCGTTGATTGAAAATTATAGGCTTGAAGCTAATTCGAAACCTTCCTTAATCGCTCGTTTTGCATCGAGTTCACCGGCTAATTTAGAACCTCCAATTAAATGAGTAGGGATGTCCGCATCAACTAATTCCTGCTCAAGGTCCCTTCTACTTAGTTGTCCAGCGCAAACGATAACATTGTCACATTCAATTATTTGAGTTTCACCGCCTTGGATTGTGAAATACAAACCACGGTCATCAACTTTTTGATACTCGGCGCCAGTTACCATCTGAACACTTTTCATCTTTAAAGAGGCTCGATGGATCCAACCTGTCGTTTTACCTAGCCCCTTTCCCATTTTGGTGGTCTTTCTTTGCAGCATTGTTATCTGCCTAGGCGATGGTTCGGGATTGGCTAAAGTGTAAGCTCCCCGACTTTCATAATCCGTATCTACGCCCCATTCCTTGTTGAACTTTTCAATATTCAAGCTAGGAGATTCACCTTCATGGGCTAGCAATTCGGCTACGTCAAAGCCAATACCCCCAGCCCCTATTATTGCAACTTTTTGCCCGACCGGTTTTTTATGTACAACTACATCGATATAAGAGAGAACCTTTTCATGGTCAGCTCCATCAATGTCAAGTTGTCTTGGTCTTATTCCCGTTGCTAAAACAACCTCGTCGTAACCAGCAGCTATTAGCTCTTTGGCCGAAACCTCAGTATTCAACTTCAGGTTTACTCCAGTTTCCTCAATCAAATTGCCAAAATATCTTAGAGTTTCATAAAACTCTTCTTTTCCCGGTATCTGTTTCGCAATGTTGAACTGCCCCCCAATTTCATTCGCTTTGTCATACAGGTCTACCGTATGCCCTCTTTGAGCAAGTACTGTTGATGCTGAAAGGCCAGCTGGTCCTGCACCGACCACCGCGACCTTTTTGGTTGCATTAGCTTTGCCGACGTTAAGCTCTGTCTCATAACATGCTCTAGGATTAACGAGGCAAGTAGATCGTTTACCTGAAAAAGTGTGATCTAAACACGCCTGATTACATCCAATGCAAGTGTTAATCATGTGCGCCTTGCCTTGAGCGGCTTTGTTCATAAATTCAGCATCAGCGAGGAAGGGCCTGGCCATTGAGACCATATC
>CAZLGZ010000344.1:0-1684 GCA_964558965.1 uncultured Flavobacteriaceae bacterium | reverse complement strand
GAATTGAGGAATCCTCAGGGCGCATTGTAGTGGTCGGAAGTGAAGGTTATAAAATGGGCCTCAAGACCATCCAATTCAGTGATATGAACTTTGACGAAAACTACCACCCCAATGTAACTTATTGCCACAGCAAATTGGCTCAGATTATGTTCGCCTATGAATTGCAAGAACGCATCAAAGAAACGGCTAAGAGGGTGAAGGTTTATGTCTGTCATCCAGGTGCCTCTCGCACTTCATTGATTAATGAGAATACCCCTTTAATGACCAGAATCGTGTTTTCATTGATGGCGGCCTCTCCCCTGGTTCAGTCCGCCGAAAAAGGAGCCTATCCCGAAGTGATGTGCGCCACAGAAGAAGACTTGAAAGAAAAAGCCTATTATGGGCCGACGGGTCGGATGAACTGGGTCGGGCCAGTTGGAGAATGTGCTATTGAACCCTTTGTTTGGAATAGGGCAATTGCTTCGAGACTTTGGGAAGTATCAGAAGAAGCGACCGGTTGTCGCTGGAGTTTTTAATATCTTCAATGACCATGAAGACTGAGATTCGACATTTCAAAACTTTAGCCGAATACCTCGATTATGTAGAACTTCCGAGACCGGAACACCCACAATTTGACGTTCAATTAGCACTTGAGAATAATTTTCTTCCTTGTCCTAAGCAAAGTTCACCTCCTATAACCAATGACTGTTATTCAATTAGTCTGAAGAAAATCGTAGAGGGAGAACTCAATTATGGCCGAACGACCTACGATTTTACAAATGGAGCTCTCTTCTTTATTGCTCCTGGTCAAGTCCTTCAATGGGACAGTAGAATGGTGTTTGAGCAAAAGGGGTTTTCGATTAATTTTCACAAGGATTTTTTGAAAGGCACTGACTTGGCTCGAGAAATAAAGAACTACGGTTTTTTCTCTTACTCGGTGAATGAAGCACTGCACTTATCCCCCAAAGAAGAGTCACAAATAGAATTTATTGTAGAAAATATTGCGCAAGAGTACCAAAACAATCAGGATAGCTTCAGTAAAGAAATTATCATTTCTCAACTAACTACCTTGTTCAAGTACTCAGATCGCTATTACCAGCGCCAATTTGAAAACCGTAAAACCTTTTCAACAGATTTACTGAATCGGCTCAATGCCCTACTGCTTCACTATTTAGAATCTGGTGAATTACAGAATAGAGGGATTCCGAGTTTGGAGGAATTGGCAGAGAAGTTGGGAGTAACTCAGAGATACTTGAGTGATTCACTAAAGAAGGAAACCGGAAAATCAACTCTGGAGCATCTACAGTTGTATTTGATCGATCAGGCAAAAAGTGCCTTACTTCAGCCCAATAAAACCATTGCGGAAGTTGCTTATGAACTCGGTTTTGAATACCCTCAGTATTTCTCTCGCATGTTTAAAAAGAAAGAAGGGGTCAGTCCTTCGTCTTACAGAAATAATTTCAAATTAAACTAAGTATGGAAATCATAAAATTGGCCACGGAATGGGCCCGCGCTGAGGTCTTTTCGGCTCGCTTTTTCATCCTTTTTGGAGTGCTTTTCGGTGCAGCCTCCTGGGGCTTTTGGCAGTTGGGAAAAACCGAAATGGCCAAAGCTTATATCATCCCAACATTGGTCGCTGGGGCTCTGTTACTTGCTGTGGGAATCGGCATTTACTACGCCAACTCCAATCGGGTGGTTGACTTCC
>CAZLGZ010000343.1:0-1698 GCA_964558965.1 uncultured Flavobacteriaceae bacterium | reverse complement strand
AGTTGTAGGCATTGATCCAAAAAGCCTGGTAAGTAGAAGCCTCCGAACTGCTCACCTCCAGGGAAGCGGCTTGGTTCAATAGGGCGTCAAGTGTTGAAGGATCCGCCTTTATTGCTTTGTAGTTCACCCGGCCGTCACTGACGTGTGTGCTAAAAAAGCCATCGGCCTTCTCAAAAAATTCGGAAGTGCTTTGCCCAAACGTCCATTGCAAAACGGCAATAAAC
This sequence comes from uncultured Flavobacteriaceae bacterium, assembly GCA_964558965.1. Lineage (GTDB taxonomy): Bacteria > Bacteroidota > Bacteroidia > Flavobacteriales > Flavobacteriaceae > Aureicoccus. The sequence continues at coordinate 1,474 of CAZLGZ010000343.1, read as the reverse complement.
AAAATGGCAAGAAGTGATTTTTTAGGTCTCATGTGCTGGGTTTACCAAATCAATACAGCAGCTCTGTCGTTTGGATCACCCCGAGACTTACATCAAAATCCGTTTTTTTGGCAGAAAATTAAGAGGTGGGCTCCAGATGTTTCTCCGAAAAGCCTTCTTCATTGTCCATATCCACGATATTGACCTTCACCATTTTGTCGGCTTTAATCAAGAGCTTGTGGCTACTACTCGAGAGGTTGGAGATGTAGACTTTCTTCCCCACCTTTTGGTAGCGCTCGGTTAGTCGATTGACCGCTTCAATGGCTGACATATCGACGATACGTCCTTCTTTGAAATCGATAATCACTTCCTCCGGATCACCTTGCACATCAAACTTCTCATTGAAGGTTTTGATGGAGCCAAAGAAAAGAGGTCCGTAGATTTCGTAGTGCTTTACCCCTTTTTCATCCACTCGTTTTCTTGCCCGAATGCGCTTGGCGTTGTCCCAAGCAAAGACCAAGGCCGAGATGATGACCCCTATCAATACGGCGAGTGCCAAGTTGTGGAGGAAGATGGTAATCAACGTTACCGCAACCATCACCAAAATATCAGATGGCGGATATTTATTAAAAATGCGGATACTGACCCATTCAAAGGTTCCGATAGAAACCATGATCATCAGTCCCGTGAGAGCCGCCATCGGCATACGCTCAATCAGCGGAGCTCCAAACATGATAAAGAGCAAAAGAGCCACAGAGGCAACAATTCCCGAGAGTCGAGCGCGAGCCCCATTCGAAATATTGATCAAAGACTGCCCGATCATCGCACAACCACCCATCCCGGAAAAGAAACCGGAAAGAACATTCGCCATCCCTTGCGCAACGGCCTCCTTATTGGTGCGTCCGCGGCTTTCGGTAATCTCGTCTATCAACTCCAAGGTCAACAAACTCTCAATCAATCCAACGGCGGCAACAATGGCTGCATAAGGAAAAATCACCTGCAAGGTTTCTAGCGTAAAAGGGACGTCAGGGATATGGAAGGGAGGAAAACCTCCATCAATAGACGCAATATCTCCCACTGTTCGGGTATCAATCCCAAAGACGAGCACGATCCCAAAGACCAACAGAATCGCTGCCAAGGAAGCCGGGAAGGCTTTGGTCAGCTTGGGAAGCCCCCAAATAATAAACATGGTAAAAAGGACCAAGCCCAGCATAATCCAGAGCGGCGCTCCCCCGAGCCAGTTGCCAGCGGTGTCTTTGAATTGATCCAGCTGTGCCATAAAAATCACAATCGCCAAACCATTCACAAATCCATAGACCACAGGAAGAGGGACCAAACGCATCAGCTTTCCTAAGCGCAGAAAGCCCGCTGCCAACTGTATAAGTCCTGCCAAGACAACAGTGGCAAAAATGTACTCTGTCCCGTGACTCTTTGCCAAGGCCACAATAACGACCGCAACAGCACCAGTTGCCCCAGAGATCATCCCAGGTCGACC
>CAZLGZ010000342.1:0-1706 GCA_964558965.1 uncultured Flavobacteriaceae bacterium | reverse complement strand
GAGGCGGTTAGTCTTGAAAACCAGACCCTCAAGGTTCGGGGGATGCTGACGGTAAAAGACAAAACCCAATTCGAAGAATTCGAAGTGGCCATCACCCAACTCGAAGAGGAGGTGGTGCTGCAATTTAAGGTCAACGTGAACCGCACAGACTACGGGGTTACCTACAACTCCCCTTCCCTCTTTCAAACCATGAAGAACGAGGCCATAGACGATAAGTTTCAACTCAAAGGACGGGTGCAGCTCTTCGCTCGCTAGCTCTAATAAACACAAAAAGCCCGGCTGTACGCGGATACGGCCGGGCTTTTGACTTCACTGATTAGCGCTTACTTAGCAGCCATATAGCCTTTAAAAGCATTCACACGACGGGCAATGGTTTGGTCGTAGTTGGTCCCTTTGTATTTCTCGAAGGTTTTGCGGGAAATCCCTTTAAACCATACCGTTTCATTCAAGGTAGCTACCTCATCACCTTCAAGGGTTCTTTTGATGTAAAGGTTGCCCGAAGACAATTTGGTTCTCAAGGTGTACGACTTTCCGGGTTCCCATGCAGTGATTTCAACTTCAAACACGGTTCCGTCAGCAGAAATCGCTTTACAGACGAGGTTCTCTGTTAACTCTTCCCCACAACGCACATCGACGATGTCGGTATCCCAGTCTTTAAATGTTTTAAAATCAATAAGGTTTGCCCACGCCTGCTCGGTTGATGAGTTTAAGCGTACGGATTGACTGAAGGTTTTTCCTTTTCCAGCCTGTGCAAAAACAGCGACAGGTGCGATTAGTAATAGGAGGACAATTGCTTTTTTCATGATGGAGAATTTTATAGCGGTTATACCATTGTTTACGCTGATAAAAGTCCTCCACTTTCAACTTAAAAACTGTGTCAAATGACACACTAACAAAATTTTAAGAAATCCTTAAGAGGTGATGAGTTTACGGCGAATGCGGTGCAGGGTTTCGCGGGAAATTCCCATAAAGGAGGCCAGGGCCTGAACCGGAGCCACTTTGACCACATCCGGTTGGTTTTCAACCATATCCAGGTACCGTTCTTCAGGCGTCATGGACGTAAACTTCATGGTCGCGATCAGCTTGTCAGAGAGTAGCCGTTCCGTGATTCTGGAAATCAAACCATTGAGTTCTTCGTTTTCGGCCTTAATGGCATCGTAGCCCGCACGACTCAACTCAAAGTACTTGACCGGACTTAGCGCAATGCATTCGACTGGAGAAGGCTCCAAGTCATAGAAACTCTCCAGCACCGTCCAGCAACTAATGGGCCCTTCGATTCGGCGCGTCAGACGTTCCCCTTCTTCATTCAAGGCAAAGCAATGCACGTACCCCTCTTCAATACAGTACATGGAATTCACGGGCTGTCCGAGGTTGATCAGATGCTCCCCTTTCTTCAGGGTTTTTTCTTCAATATACTGGATCAAAAAGGCCATATTGGCCTCTGAAACAGGGCCAAAACCATTGAGGTAGTCGATCAGTGCTTGCATAGAATAAAGGTACGCCATTTGGGCCTGAAATCCAGACCCATGGCGTTAATTCTAAGCACTGTTTTCAGGGTGTAATCTTGATCTGACAACCCTTGACCCAGCTTTTGTACTCGTCCCCGTAATACAAGTAGGCTGCGCTGGCCGAGCCGGTAAATGAACCGGCAAATTCGGCTTTGAGGTCGAGTTGAATCGATTTGGTCTCTTTCTCCCCAAATGACC
>CAZLGZ010000341.1:0-1732 GCA_964558965.1 uncultured Flavobacteriaceae bacterium | reverse complement strand
GTATTGAAGGGAGTTTTACCAATCAATATGAACAGCATTTGCGCGCCATCCTGGATCTGCCCTTGGGGTATACGGGCAGCAAAGCCTTCGCCATCATGGTGAATCTCGTTGGAGAACCCAACGAAAGTGGGGATGTAGAATACAAACACCTGGATGAGGTTCTTGCCATGGAAGGAGTGACTCCGCACCTCTACGGCAAAAAACAAACCCGTCCCTTTCGAAAAATGGGGCACATTACCATAGTCAACCGGGACTTTAATAAGGCCATGGGCATTGCACGTAAAGTAACAGGCACCGTCAAAGTGGTTAGTCGCAAATAAGAATTCATGAATAGTAAACACTTAATTCTTTGTGCCTTCACATTCTTTTATCTGTATCCTGCAAACCTTCAGGCTCAGGAAATCTTTTTAGAAGAAACCGGTGAGGTATTGCCAATGAACTTCTTTCAACAATACCGCGGTAAAACCTATACGGCAACTACTGCAGAGGGCACCCGTATTTTTCACTTTTCTGAAAAACAACTACTCACCTATCGACTCTCTAATAACAAAGAAATTGATCAGGCAGCTGTACTCAACATGCCAGAAGATTACACTTTTGGAGAATTTATGGGGGCTTTATCAGACAATGCTAATTATACTCTCTATTTAAAAAGTGGAAATTCCATCAAGGGACTCCACTTCAATTTTGAAAACAAAAAATTTGAGTATGAGAATTATGGCAGGCTTTGGAAAGGCCAGATCTATTTAGGGAGTATAGCGGATCAAAAAGGACTTTATATCCTTACACTGGTCAGAAAAACTAAGGATTTTGTCTTACACAGTTTTCATCCGAAACAAGAACCCACAGCAACAGATCTGATCATCGACAATATGCCCATGTTCATCAATGGCAAAAGCACAGACAAGCCTTATTTTGATCCGGACAAAGAAGCTAAGAAGGGAACATATCGCCTTGGAGTCTTTAATCCTGTTCCTGGAATACAGGAAGACCGACCAACACCGATAAGCAGTGTCACAGCAAATGCAAAAATGTATTTAGAGGATAATCAACTTCGAATTGTAATGGAAACCGGAGACCTTCGAGCATCTTCAATTGTGGTAGACCGAAGCTCCAAAACCCAAGAACTATTTTTTATAGACTACCCTGCAGTAAACGACTTTACCTCCACGACAGAAGACAGATCTAATTCTTATTATCGTGATGGTGTCCTCTACTACCTAATTGGAAATAAAGACAATGTCGGTATTGCGGATCTCAATTTGACAGATTATTCGCAGAGTTTTCAGACTCATTTTGGACAAGACGAAGAGGTAGCTGATTACTATTTGGCGGACTTGGACTTACCCAGTGAAGAGAAGAAAGAAGGTAACGGTAAAGAACTCAAACTAAAACGCACTTTAAGACGTGTTTTTAGATCCAATCAAACTGGAATTAAAGTAATCGAATCCAATGACCAACGTTATATTTCACTTGGCGGCTACACTATGTCTAGCGGCACTCCAATGATGGTAGGCGCATTCCCTGGAGGGGTTGCTGGTTCGGCAGGGGTAGGCTTATTTTTTGGTTTTAGCACGAGCTTTGAACGTGCGCTTTCGCTTGACCTAATTATGGATAAAAGCAGTGGAAAACAGGAATTAAAAGAATTTGAAGAAGCGTTTGAAGGAATGGATCGCTTCCTTGAAGACGAAAGGAGTAAGTGGGATTTTAGATTTATAGACCGAGACCAGTA
>CAZLGZ010000340.1:0-1808 GCA_964558965.1 uncultured Flavobacteriaceae bacterium | reverse complement strand
ATGGAAGGTGACAAGAAGGTGAGATTTTCTAAAAAATCAAATGAAGTATTGTAGTTATGGAAAATATGCCAAGACTGAAGAAAGAATACAGGGAGCGCGTGATTGAGGCTCTTACCAAGGAGTTCGGTTACAAGAACGTCATGCAGGTTCCCAAGCTCGAGAAAATCGTGATCAGCAAAGGGGTGGGTGCTGCCATCGCAGACAAGAAGCTCATTGACTACGCTGTTGAGGAGCTGACCCAGATCACGGGGCAGAAAGCCGTTTCTACGATCTCGAAGAAGGACGTTGCCTCATTCAAGCTTCGTAAAGGAATGCCTATCGGAGCCAAGGTGACCCTGAGAAAGAACAAGATGTACGAGTTCCTCGACAGGCTGGTTACAGCTTCTTTACCACGTGTGCGTGATTTCAAAGGAGTGAAGGCCACTGGCTTTGACGGAAGAGGAAACTACAACCTGGGGATCACGGAGCAGATCATTTTCCCTGAGATCGACATCGACAAGGTGAACAAGATCAGCGGGATGGACATTACGTTCGTGACCTCGGCTCAAACCGACAAGGAAGCAAAATCGTTGTTGAACGAATTGGGTATACCATTTAAAAAGAACTAAGAAATGGCTAAAGAATCAATGAAGGCTCGTGAAGTGAAAAGAGCCAAGACTGTTGCAAAGTACGCTGAGAAGAGAAAGGCGCTAAAGGCTGCCGGAGACTACGAGGCGCTACAGAAGCTGCCAAAGAACGCTTCTCCGATCCGCATGCACAACCGTTGCAAGCTGACCGGTCGTCCGAAAGGATACATGAGACAGTTTGGAATTTCACGTGTAACCTTCCGCGAGATGGCGAATCAAGGTTTGATTCCCGGCGTGAAGAAGGCGAGCTGGTAAAAAAGAGTTTTTAATTGGTTTGAAGTTCGGATCCGCACAGGCGGAGAAGAAAACCAAAACCGCAAATTAATTTATATGTTAACAGATCCAATAGCAGATTTTCTGACGCGAATCAGAAACGCTACGATGGCAGGACACCGAGTGGTGGAGATTCCTGCCTCAAATTTGAAAAAGGAGATGACCCGAATTCTTTTCGACCAGGGTTATATCCTCAGTTACAAAATCATCGAGAACAAAGTTCAGGATGTGATCAAGATCGCCTTGAAGTACGACAAGAACAGCAAGGAATCTGTCATCAAGCACCTGGAGCGCGTAAGTACGCCTGGTTTGAGACAATATCGCGGAGCCGATGAGATGCCACGCGTTTTGAACGGCCTGGGCATTGCGATCGTATCGACTTCCAAAGGGGTGATGACCAACAAGAAGGCCCGCAAGGAAAACGTGGGCGGTGAGGTATTGTGTTACGTTTATTAAAAGAGAAGAGAGATGTCAAGAATAGGAAATAACCCAATATCGATTCCCGAAGGAGTGACCGTTGATATCCAAGACAACGCGATCACCGTAAAAGGAAAGCTCGGTGAGTTGTCTCAGAGCTTTGACGGGGTGGAACTCAAGAACGAGGACGGCGTATTGTCAGTCGCTCGCAAATCTGAATCCAAAGAGCACAAAGCCAAGCACGGTTTGTACAGGGCTTTGATTTTCAATATGATGGAAGGTGTGTCAAAAGGATGGAGCAAAGAGCTCGAACTGGTTGGTGTAGGTTACAGAGCCTCGAACCAGGGGCAAAAGCTGGATCTGGCACTCGGATTTTCTCACAACATTGTGTTGGAGATTGCCCCTGAGGTCAAAGTAGAGACTGTCTCAGAGAAAGGAAAGAACCCGATCATCAAATTGACCTCTTACGACAAGCAATTGGTCGGTCAGGTG
>CAZLGZ010000339.1:0-1808 GCA_964558965.1 uncultured Flavobacteriaceae bacterium | reverse complement strand
TACACTTTGACAGCTATGGCTATGCGAATTTGGAGAAACAAATTCCGCTTAATGAACAAAGTATTTTCAGGATATTTTCAATGACCAAGCCCTTAGTTTCAGTAGCCTTGATGCAGCTCTATGAAAAGGGATTATTTCAGTTAGAGGACCCCGTTTCAAAATTCATACCCGCTTTTAAAAACGCTAAGGTGTATACTGAAAATGGTCTTGTCCCGGCCGCCAAACCCATTCAAATTATCGACCTGCTCACCCACAGTTCAGGTCTGAATTACGGGCGAAGTATTCCGGAGGAACTGGCCGACTACTACCGACAGGCCAACCTATACAGCGCTGAGGACAATCAAGCTTTTGCCCTTAAAGCGGCTGGGCTACCCCTGGAATTTGAACCGGGCAGCGACTGGCGTTACGGGATTTCGACCACCGTGATAGGTTATCTTATCGAAGTCCTCTCTGGGCAAACCCTGGACCAGTACCTGGAAGAACACATTCTCTCCCCGCTCGAGATGCACGACACGCATTTTCAACTGCCTTTATCGAAGGTCGATCGGTTTACTGTCGGGTATCGCTGGTCAGAGCAAAACGGTCTTTTTGTTTCGGAAGACCAATACAACAACCGGTACACTCGCAAGGTTACCCTATTTAATGGAGGTGGCGGACTCGTTTCTACTTGCCTGGATTACCTGAATTTTTGCCAAATGCTGCTCAATGGCGGACGCTTCAAGGGTAAGCAGCTTTTACAGCAATCGACGGTTGACCTCATGCTCCAAGATCATTTGGAAGAACAACGAAATTTACAAGGCCGTCTTCGTCTGCCTCCCCACGAATACGGGTTTGGGCTTGGTTTTGCGGTAAAAGATCCGGGCGCCCCTGGAGGAATATACGGTTGGGGCGGAGCTGTAGGCACCTACTTCAAAATCGATACACGAAGTAATATGGCGTATGTTATGATGATACAGCTTTCCCCCTATAGGCATTTGGAACTTCGGGAACGTTTTCATCACTTTGTACAAGCAGCTATTGCTGAATAGCGCTTAAAGTTTATTAGGCGAAATCGTAACATATTTGCCCCATAAACGTCTACTAGGCTGAATTAAATTATCAATCAACCTATCCACATGAATCAAAAGTCCTTTTTGATGACGGTCATTTTTTGTTCCGTCAGTTTATTTTCTTCTGCCCAAGTCATTCAAGATACCCTCCTATACAAGGAGATAGTTCAGCGAGAAAAAATTGATCAATACGCGGCTAACGCCTATCCTCCAGAGTCAGAAAATTTGACCCGAGAAGAGTGGAGAAAAAAGAAAGACAGCATTTTTAGAGATAATAAGGCCTTTGCAGAACGGATCCTGAATGAAAAGGGGTTTCCTGGATTCGACCTTGTGGGTAAAAATGGGTCCTATAGCTATTGGCTAATGGTACAACATGCGGATTTTGATCCTGATTTTCAACAACGGGTTCTCGACTCCATGAAAGTGCAACTCGAAAGAAATAATGCTAACCCCAACAATTATGCATTTTTAACCGATCGAATCCTTATCAACACAGGTCGTAAGCAGGTCTACGGAACTCAGCTAGACATCAATATGTTTACGGGAAAGGTTAAAAGTTTACCGACCGAAAACTGGGAAACCATCAATGAACGCCGTGCAAGTTTGGGCATGGAAACCATAGAAGAATACCTGGAATTCAATCAAGAGAGCCATATGGAGAGTAACGCCACACTAATCCCTGGCGTCACCAATGTGATGGTTATACTCTGTATTCTCGTCTTTTTCATGACCTCTTTAGTTTTTGTGATCATCCGACGC
>CAZLGZ010000338.1:0-1827 GCA_964558965.1 uncultured Flavobacteriaceae bacterium | reverse complement strand
CTGAACTATTGATGAGGCAAACTTAAACCGGTCCACTGGTTTTTTACACGCCATTTAAATGTCACCTTAATGTCACTTGTAGTGTTTATAGGAGTTTGCGGTAATATTACGGATTGTAAAATGAAAAAGTGTTAAGGGATGCCTTTCTTATCAGATGAACTCCCGGTAATAGAAAGCGGTGGAAAAAAGACTATTTGGAAACCTTGAATGTAGCCTTGTCAGAGGTAAACGTTACCTGATCGACATGCCCCATGATTGTTCGATCGTCTGAAATAAAGTGCGCATGAAAGTAACTATCATGATGAGTGAAAATCGCTTTGTGTTTACGAGAGAAGAACCCTACCATGCTTCCGTTTATGTTCTTATACTGGTATTTGGTAAGACCCTTATGGGCTTCGTCAGGGGAAGAAACAGGGCTGCCGTTTGGTAAATTAACGCTGTGGATAGTGATCGTCTTAAATACTCCATCTATTCTTAGCAGCAGTGGTTCATGGTAATCGAGAAAAAGGGAATCGATGAGTTCTTCCGTTGATTTAAGCGAAAGTTCCTGCGTCTCAATAGAAATCTCATTTAAATCACTGCCTTTGGAATAAACAAAAAAGGGTGCTTTCGTCGATTTTACTTGGCTTACCTGATGAGATAAGCTGTCTACTACTTGGGAAATGTAGGTTTGGCCTTCAAACAACAGCACCTCCCCTTTTAAATACTCTATGGGCCCCAGCCCGTAATTGCTAGAAGAAGAAAGACTGTCGGTAGAAATTTTTCCTTCTAATGATCCTTTCCACATCACGTCTTTCATCTGGCCAACAACCCTTATGGTGGAGCTTTCCTCTTGTTTAGAACAGGAAAGAAGGAATAAAACAGTAAACAGGAGGAAGACTTTACGCATAGCCCAAAAATAAAAAACGGTTACACTAGTGCAGTATAACCGTTTTTGTTGCTCCCCCTCTTGGACTCGAACCAAGGACCCTCTGATTAACAGTCAGATGCTCTAACCAACTGAGCTAAGGAGGAATATGTCATTAATTCTGCTGTGATGGAAGACTTCTAAATGGTGCCTTTCTGGTACAGCGGGTGCAAATATAATATTTCTTGATTTTGCTCCAAAGAAAAAAGAGCCTGCTTTTTAGTCAAATATCGATTTAAAGAGGTCGTTTCCGTTTGCGAAGATCAAGAGGGCCAACAGCAGGAAGAATCCGACCATCTGTGCGTATTCCAAAAACTTATCAGAAGGCTTGCGGCCAGAAACCATCTCGTAAAGCAAGAAGACCACATGCCCTCCATCGAGTGCAGGGATAGGCAGAATGTTCATAAAGGCCAAAATCATTGAGATAAAAGCAGTAGTTGACCAGAAGGCCGCCCAATCCCAGGAATCCGGATACATCTTGGCGATGGAGGCAAAACCACCAACCCCTTTATAAGCTCCGGTGTTGACATTGAAAATTTTACCCAACTGCTTTACATAGCTTCCCAGCACGCTGATTCCCTGGTCAATTCCAGCAGGGAAAGCCTGGAAGAAGTTGTATTCTATGGTTTCGATTTTGAGCAAGCCAAGATCTTCCATATCGTCTAGGCTAACCGCACCAGGACGAACACCAATAGTTGCCGTATCGCTGATCTGAACAGGAATGGTCATGCGGTTGTTACCGTCGCGAACCACTTGAAGGTCAATTTTTTGACCCTTGTATTTTTTTAGAATTGCTTGGGCTTCATCGTAGTAGGTTAGTTCGTCGTTCCCGATTCGGGTTACGCGATCCGCTACCTTTAAACCAGAATCCTTGTTCTCAGATTCATCTGGAATTTTCCCGATGACAAAAGGCATTCTCT
>CAZLGZ010000337.1:0-1828 GCA_964558965.1 uncultured Flavobacteriaceae bacterium | reverse complement strand
GCATAATATCGTTTTAACGAATTAATCTGCCGATTATCGAAGGAGACAATATTTCCAATTTCAGGCCGTTCTTGGTTAGAACGAATAAATTGAAATATGGAAAAAATTTACTCCGAAGAACACGTCTGTAAGCTCCACAAATCGAGCCCTGAGACGGTAAAATTTTTGCTCGATTACTCAAAATCACTTCAAGTGATTGAATACAAGAAGTTTACGTTCGAGAATAATTTGAACTAGCACAATAACTAAACCGCCTTTTTGGCGGTTTTTTTATGGTATTCCTGGAGGACAGATTTACGACCGATGGTTTTCGTAATGATGTCCTTTTCTAATTTCCACCCGCGGGCAGGTGAATACTCTCGGCCATACCAGATGATTTGCAGGTGAAGATCATTCCACAATTCTTTGGGAAACAATCTTTTAGCGTCCTTTTCTGTCTGTTGTACATTCTTGCCATTCGAGAAGCCCCAGCGGTACATTAGGCGGTGGATATGGGTGTCGACAGGAAAAGCCGGAATACCAAATGCCTGAGAGACGACTACACTGGCCGTTTTGTGTCCCACTGCAGGTAATTCTTCCAACAGCTCGATTTCTTGAGGAACTTCCCCCTTGTACTTGTCTATTAAAATCTGGGATAAACCGTGTATTCCCTTTGATTTCGCCGGAGAGAGACCCACCGGCTTGATGATCTCCCGAATTTGATCGACAGAGAGTCTCACCATATCATAGGGGTTATCCGCTTGTTCAAAGAGTAAGGGCGTAATCTGATTGACCCGGACATCGGTACTTTGAGCGGAGAGGAGTACAGCCACTAAAAGGGTATAAGGATCTTTGTGATCCAGGGGAATGGGAATTTCAGGATACAGTTTTTGCAATGTAGAAATACAGAAATCGACCCTTTCCTGTTTAAGCATTATTCGTTATTTTTAAACAAAATTAATTGGACCCATGAATATACTACAAGTCGGTCAAAAAGTTCCCCACTTCTCTGTTCCCGATCAAGACGGAAATCCGCATAGTCCTGAAGACTATTTGGGGAAAAAGTGGATCGTCTTTTTCTATCCCAGAGCCAATACCCCAGGTTGCACAGCGGAAGCCTGTAACCTCAGAGATCACTACAAAGAATTGCAAGATGCTGGTTTTGATATTCTTGGTGTTAGCGAGGACAATCAAAAGAAGCAAAGTAATTTTCGCAACAAGTACGAATTTCCTTTTCCGCTATTAGCTGACGAAGAGCATCAAGTGATTGACGGTTTTGGTGTTTGGGGACCCAAAAAATTTATGGGCAAGGAGTACGATGGTCTCCACCGGACCACTTTTCTTATCAATGAAAGTGGGGAAGTGGCTCACGTAATTTCAAAGGTCAAAACCAAAGATCACGCGGCCCAGATTCTGGAATTAATCGGATAATTTACTGGTTGTCCTGAGGCCCTGAAAGTTTGGGACGGAATAAATTCTTCTCCTTGATGATGTCTGCAATCCCTTCGGGTAGCAGATCCTCCCAACCTTCCTCGCCATTCATGATGCGCTTGAGGACATCTCGGGAGAAAATGTGCAGGATATCCGTATCGTAATCGATGATATCCATCACCTTGCCATTGTACTTGAAGAATTTGTAGAGTTCCTTCATTCTCGGGTGTACCTTCAAGTTGTTGCTCGTCAAAATCTGCCCTGTTGCAACATCTTTCATGGGGTAGAGGTAGACTTTGAGGTCTTTGAAGAACAACTTTCCGAAAGCCTCTAGTATTCCACCGCTTAGGTGGCGATAATACTTCTCATCGAAGACGTCGATCAGGTTGTTAATACCCATCGTTAGCCCCAATTTGGC
>CAZLGZ010000336.1:0-1831 GCA_964558965.1 uncultured Flavobacteriaceae bacterium | reverse complement strand
ACAAATCAGAAATCCCTACCGTTTTAACGATAGGAACCTTCGATGGCGTACATATTGGACACCAAAAAATTCTGGAACGCCTGTTGGAGGAAGCCCAACAAAGACAGCTGAATTCACTGGTTTTGACCTTTTTTCCGCACCCCCGACGGGTACTTCAGAAAGACAGCGACCTGCAGTGGCTCACCACCCTGGAAGAAAAAAAGCAAATTCTGGACCGAATGGGGCTCGATTTTTTGGTTGTTCAACCCTTTACCGAAGAGTTCTCTCGCCTTAGCCCGGAAGAGTACATTGAAGAAGTGCTGGTCAAGGCACTGAAGGTGCAAAAAATCATCATCGGATACGACCACCGCTTTGGGCGAAACCGCAAAGCAGACATCACCGATTTGATTCGTTTTGGCAAGGAATTTGGTTTTGAGGTCGAACAAATTGCAGCCCAGGACATTGAAGAAGTGGCCGTGAGCAGCACCAAAATTCGGCGGGCTTTAAGCGAAGGAGCGATCGATACGGCGCACAAGTACCTCGGCTACCCTTATCTGTTGACCGGAACCGTGGTCAAAGGGAAGGGAATTGGCAAGACGCTGGGATTCCCGACCGCCAATGTCGAGCTCTCCGAAGAAGGTAAACTGGTACCCGGAAACGGGGTTTATGTCATCCAATTCGAATTTGAAAAGAAGTCCGGCTTTGGCATGATGAACATCGGCACCAACCCTACTCTTTTAGGGGAGTCCCGAAAAATCGAAATCCATCTTTTTGATATAGACGAAAACCTCTACGGTAAATCCCTCCAAGTGGGGCTCTTGCACCGTTTGCGAGACGAACAGAAATTCCGATCTTTAGACGAACTGCAGGCCCAATTAGACCGGGACCGGCAAGAGGCCTTAACCTATATCAAAAACAGAGGAGATGAAACGCTGGCTCTTTGAGAGAACGGACAATATCACCCTGATACTCTTTCGGATTTTCTACGGCTTTTTAATGGCAGCCGAAAGCTTTGGAGCTATAAGCACTGGCTGGGTTAGAAGAACCCTTATCGAACCTCAATTCACTTTTAATTTTATTGGATTCGATTGGCTGCAGCCTCTTCCTGGATGGGGGATGTATGTCTATTTCGCCTTGATGGGTATCGCCGGCCTCTGTATCATGGTAGGGTATCGCTACCGCCTGGCCACCTTCAGCTTCGCCATGCTGTGGACAGGAGTATACCTGATGCAAAAGACCTCCTACAACAACCACTATTACCTGATGGTTCTTTTGGGTTTCATCATGGCCTTTTTACCGGCTCATCGGGACCTCTCTGTCGATGCCCAACGCAATCCAACCCTGCGTCGTCAGGACATGTCTCGGGGTATTTTAGTCTTGATTATCGCTCAGTTGGCCATCGTATACACCTATGCTTCCGTCGCTAAACTCTATGCCGACTGGCTGGATTTCAGCTTCTTGAAATTACTGATGGAAAGCAAGAAAGACTTGCCTGTCATCGGGGGATTCCTGCAGCAAGAGTGGGTGCATACCGCCATGGGAATCTTCGGGCTTATCTTTGATGGTCTGGTGATCTGGGCTCTGCTCTACAAGCCAACTCGAAAAATCGCCTTTGGCCTATCGATCTTTTTTCACCTCTTCAACAGCTATGTCTTTCAGATTGGGATTTTCCCATACCTCTCCCTGGCATTCTGTGTTTTCTTTTTCCCTGGCGAAGAATTGAGGAATTGGTTTCGCTTAGCCCGCACCGAAGAACTATCGGAAAGAACGCCCGAGATTCCAAAGCACAGCCAATGGTCCTTGCCCCTCATTGGAATATACCTGGTGATTCAATTCTTACTTCCCCTCAGGC
>CAZLGZ010000335.1:0-1835 GCA_964558965.1 uncultured Flavobacteriaceae bacterium | reverse complement strand
GGCTTTCCTAAATTATTCCTAATTTTATCCAAACCCTAAAGCGGACCTGTTGAAGCTCTCTAGAGAAATCAAAACCGGACTTATTGCCATTGTTGGTATTGTGCTATTTATTTCCGGTTACAGCTACCTGAAATCCCTCAGTATATTCGATAATTCCCGGACCTTTTACGCCGTGTACGACAACGTCGCCGGCCTGCAAAACGGTACCCAGGTCTACATCAACAGTATTGATGTAGGGAAGGTGAAGGATATCCGTTTTTTGGATAAACAAGGGAAGAAATTATTGGTAACCCTTTCGTTGAACACCACCGTTGAATTTTCCAAAAACAGTGAAGCCCGTATTAATGGGAACCTGTTGGGGAGTAAATGGGTCGAAATCAACACCGTCTTTGACGGGCAGCCCATCGCAGTTTCCGGAGATACCTTACCCACTGTAGTGGTTCAAGGATTGACGGACAAATTGCCTGAACTCGAAGGCCAATTGCAGGGTGTGGCGGGTTCCGCTGATAGCCTCTTGACCAATGTCAACCGTGTTTTGGATATTCAGCGCAGAGAGGAACTGAGGATGAGCATCAGTAATTTGAACGAAACCATACTGGAGTTCAAAGAAAGTGTTCGCGGAATCAACAATATTGTCAAGGGCAATCAAAACGAATTGGATTCTTCCATCAAGAACTTCTATCAAATTACAGAGAACTTCAAACAGCTTTCCGATTCCCTGAACCGTGCAGGTTTACCCAACACCATGAAGGAATTTCAGTCTACCGTAGATAACCTGAACAGTGTGCTGGCAAAGATTGAGGCTGGGGACGGTACGCTCGGTAAACTGACTCAAGATGAGGAGCTCTACAACAACTTGACGAGCGCTACCAAGGAACTTGATCTCTTGCTTCAGGATTTCCGTTTGAATCCGAAACGCTATGTCAACGTATCGGTTTTTGGCAAGAAGCAGAAAGAGTATACCCTGCCTGAAAACGATCCGGCGGAAAACAAGAATTAGGATAAATTATGGAGTACTTACCCAATGTGTTATTTGTGTTGGTGTTGGCGGGAGCTATTGGGGTTTTCGCAAAGAATGTTGGCAAATTAAGACGAAATATCTTTTTAGGTAGGAAGGTCGATCGCACTGATCAGAAAAGCGAACGTTGGAAGATGATGGGGCTTGTTGCCTTGGGACAAACGAAAATGGTTGTACGTCCTATTGCCGGGATTTTACACATCATCGTCTACTTAGGCTTTATCATCATTAATATCGAAGTCCTTGAAATTGTACTGGATGGAATTCTGGGGACTCACCGTCTTTTTGCCTTCTTGGGCGGGGTCTATGACTTTTTAATTGGCTCATTCGAAATACTGGCCTTTTTGGTTGTGGTATCGGTTGTGGTCTTTTGGCTTCGAAGAAATGCCCTAAAGCTGGCCCGTTTCATCAAGCCAGAAATGAAAGGCTGGCCAAAGAATGACGCCAACCTCATTCTCTATATCGAATTGGTTTTAATGGGCTTGTTCCTCACCATGAATGCGGCAGATTACCAACTGCAGCAGCTGGGAGCAGAACACTATGTCGAAGCGGGTTCTTTCCCGATCAGTAGTTTCATTGCTCAAGGCTTAACGGGCTGGTCAGAATCCAGTTTGATCCTATTGGAGCGCACTTGCTGGTGGCTCCACATCATCGGAATCTTGTCTTTCTTGAATTACTTGTATTACTCCAAGCACCTCCATATTATTTTGGCTTTCCACAATACCTGGTATGCCAAACTTCAACCAGCAGGAGAGCTTAACACCTTAGAATCGGTTACCCAAGAGGTGAAAATGATGATGGATCCAAGCGCTGATCC
>CAZLGZ010000334.1:0-1853 GCA_964558965.1 uncultured Flavobacteriaceae bacterium | reverse complement strand
TTGGTTTAATTGTCCTGTTGTCCTGCATACAGCCAGTACGGGTACTGATCATCCACTTCCACCTGATACAGTTCAGCGGTTGGTTGGTTGAATTGTGTTGACCAGGTTTTACCTCCATTAAAGCTCACATTGGCTCCCCCATCATTCGCCTGAATTAAGATGTCCGGGTTATTGGGGTTTAGCCAGATGTCGTGATTGTCCCCGTGCGGTACAGGCATAAACCGCCAGGTCTTACCGCCATCAGTGGATTTGATCAAGGGATTGGCATTCGAAAAGACGATATCCGGATTGGTGGGATCCAATTCCACATTGGTGTAGTAAAAAGGCCTGTTAACTAGGCGAATATCATCGGAGACATGGGTGAACGATTCCCCCTGATTCTCAGATTTATAAAGCCCCTGCTCCCCTTCCGGGGCTTCGATCACCGCATAAAGGATGCTGGAATCCACTCGAGAAACGGCCAGATCAATTTTACCAATGGTCCCTTGAGGCAGCCCCTTTTCAAGTTTTTGCCAGCTTTTACCACCATTCACTGATTTGTAGATACCCCCTTCCTCTTGGGATCCCCCAGAAATGATCGTCCAGGGCTTGCGTTCGGCCTTCCAAGCCGCGGCGTACACCACGTTTGGGTTTCCGGGTAACAGTTCAAGGTCTGCAAACCCCACTTGATCCGAAATGTAGAGTACCTTCTCCCAGCTATTTCCACCATCGGTTGTTTTATAGATTCCCCTTTCAGGATTGCTCTTAAAGGCATTGCCAATGGCTGCGACCCAAACTATATTGCTGTTGGACGGATCAATTTCAACCGCTCCAATCTGACCAACCTTGGGGAGTCCAATGTGTTTCCAACTCTTCCCTCCGTCAATAGATTTATACATTCCCTTCCCACTGATTACATTACTGCGCAAGCCATCCGAGCCAGTGCCCACATAAACAATATTGGGATCGTTTTCAGCCACACTGATCGCACCAATCGATGGGGTTTCGAAATAGCCGTCGGAAACATTGTTCCAAGTGGTTCCATAATCGGTAGATTTCCAAACGCCGCCACCAGAAGCTCCAAGGTAAAAGGTCCCCGGTTCCAGAGCCACTCCGGTAACGGTGGTTACCCGGCCTCCCCTGGCGGGCCCAACAGTTCTGTATTGGAATGATTCGTAAACAGATTTTGAATGGGAGTCGGTCTTTTTTGCTTGTCCGTAAGTCAGAAAAGAAGAAAAGGAAAGTGCCAGTAATCCCAGCGTGCGAGTGAGTTGCATGAAATTCGATTCTAGATTCTGTTAAAGATAGGGATTATTGAAAGCCCTTATATTGTCCGCTGGACAGCGATTAGATAAAAAAAAGCCCGGTTTTACCGGGCTTTTGAATTATAGTTAGGAGCGTTGATTAGTCGAGTGTAATCTCTTCTGTTGCACCATTGGGATAGGTGACTGTTGCTTTGTCATCGCAAGTACCGTCTCCGAAGTCAATATCCAGGACAAGACCGTTTTTGCTCACGTTCATGCTTCCAGATGACCAATAGGCGCAATTGAATTGCTTCGAAATGTTTCCGGCTATGGTATAGGTGTTGCCTCCTTCGGTAATGGTCCAGTTTCCTTGCAGATTGATCAAGGTGTCCTGTCCTTCTTCAAAAACGACGGAGAAGGTTTTGGTACCACTTTCTGTGATTTCTGTTCCATCTTCAAGAGTTACCGTTATACTGCTTGTTGTTGTTATGGAGATATTGGTTTCTGTCTGCTCTCCGTTCAAAGTAATACGTCTTGTTCCGTTAATGGTAATTCCACCGACCATAAAATCTGAGAAAGTGGCTGTAAAAGAGGTGCTGTTTTGCCCTTCTTCATAGAATACACTAACAG
>CAZLGZ010000333.1:0-1865 GCA_964558965.1 uncultured Flavobacteriaceae bacterium | reverse complement strand
AGCCTGGGCTGAGGAAGTATCCGGATTTAGATTGAGAGAAAGAAGGTCTTTGAGAATTTCGAAGCTCATGATGCCAACTACCGTAGCGATCAAGATCAATACGGTTATTCCTAAGGATTTTAGAAGCTTGGGTTTAGTTAATCCCAGGTCTTTCCAGCTTATTCCGCGAGCACGCATTCGCCATGTAGCTACCAACAGAGTGGTCAAGGACCAGAACAGCCCATTGGCAATAAAATCCAACTGGTCAAAGTAGAGTTCTCGAATACCGAACATCACGCCCAAGTAGAGGACTAAATCCAAGGCATAGGCGGCCTTAGAGGGTATTGGCTGGGTCATATGGAAAAGGTTGATTTCTCCATAGGTAGGAATTTCACTGAATTTGTTACGCGCTTAAGCCTTCAACACCTTAAGGATGTCCCTGTTTTCTAGGATGGGCTTGTCGGAACCATCTAACCCTACTTGGAACATGGCTTTGGCCAAATCGGCTGAAGGAATACTCGCGTTCTTCCCGAGAAGCTTAATCAAAGGATACAACCAACGCGAGATGGTGTACATAAGGTTCGGTTCTTTGCGCGCAACACTGGGGTAGATATAAGCTGGCCGGAAGCTGAAGAAGATCAATCCCAGTTCAGCGATTCTGTTTTCGGCCATGCCCTTGTATTTGGCAAAGCTCATCCTGCTTTTTTCAGTCCTATCGGCACCCTGCCCACTTAATAAACAGAATTTGGCCTTGGGGCTGTTCTCTTGAAGCGCTTGAGCAAAGGCCACCGCATAATCGACGGTGATCACCTTGAATTGCTCATCCGGGACTTTACCGGTATAGACTCCGATGCAGAAATAAGCGGCATCCACATCCTTGAATATTTCGGCTGAGTTGGAATAGTCCGAAAAGTCTTCGATGAGTCTTTCTTGAAGTTTGGGATGCCTTTTGTCTCCTGCCCTTCTTACCAAAGAAATGACCTTAGCTACTCTATCTGAGGCGAGGGCTTCTTCGAGAAGGTGTCCTCCAACCATTCCTGAAGCTCCGGCGATTAATAATTTTTTCATGGCTAAATTTTCGACTTAGAGATTGATTTTTCCCTATAATCCATACCCAATAGTTTGGCTAACAGACCCAAAATCTTAACAGCGAAATCTGGCGGATCAACAGCAATAATTTCCTTCCTGTAATTCATCATCAGCCGGCCAAAATGAAGCAAGGTCTTTATATTTTTCATACTCACCTTTTGGCTTTTGGGATTTTTGGTCAAATGAACAACCTGTACCACATCCCGAAAATAAGCTTCCATTGCTAAAGCCGGTTCATGGGTATTATACAAACGGACCACCTGGCTGGTAGGATTCCTAAACGCGTGTTTCACTCCTTTTTCAACTACTAAGCGATCTCCTGTTTTTGCAGTTATCCATTTGTCGCCAATGAAAAACTCCATTTCACCTTCAAGAATATGGTAAGTTTCAATAGCTTCTGGATGCACGTGATAAAGGGGATCCACCATATTGCATTGAGGCAATATTTCCCATTCCAAGTCCAGTGACTTTCCATCGGTATCTTCTTTGGATTTAACTACCCTAAAAATCATCCCAATCGGGGACATGTCTAAAAGATCTCTTTCTTCTTTCATGAAATTCATTCTGCAGTAATTTAGCTGTAATGCCTTTTAATGAAGTATCTCAATTGAAACTTTTTAAGAATTCCAGGATATAGCCCTGAATTAATTCTGGAGAATCTCTGTATTCGTATCCAACAACAAGATTAACTTCTAACCTTACCAATTTCAGGTGATCACCGAAAGCTTCTATAAACATTTTTTGCTCTGAATTAATCGCCGGGAGAACTACATCTTGATGATGTTGATATATCTCAT
>CAZLGZ010000332.1:0-1870 GCA_964558965.1 uncultured Flavobacteriaceae bacterium | reverse complement strand
GTTTCTTTCCGATCTTCCGTTGATGATGACGCGGACCCCTTCACGGGCCAGGCCACGAGCTATGGCAAAACCGATGCCCGCCGTCGAGCCGCTTATGAAAGCCGTTTTATCCGTAAGTTTTAAATCCATTGTACTGAGTTTTTAGATATCTAAATGGTTTCTCCCTAGTTAGCCAGTCCCCAGGGGCTGAACAGGAGCCAAATCAGTAACACAAGAACAATGAGCACGAGCGTGAGAACCGTGTCTGTCGTCCATTGGATACGAACAGACATTTCTTCTTTGGAGAAGGTAACGTTTTTGAGAGCTTCCGCACTCTTGGGTTGCCCGAGTTTACTGAATCCGAAAAGGACGACGGTGCAGAAAACGAATAGTACGATCGCATAGTGCAGGAAGTTGATTCCAAGGAAGGAATCGAGTAGGCTGCCCTCGCTAACGGCAATTACTCCTTCTTTGCTGAGGTACTCGATAACGAGACGCAGCATCCCTAACACAAAACCCGACCAAAGGGCGACGATGGCTCCACGGGCATTAATTGATTTGAAAAACAGACCCAAAAGAAAAACGGCGGCGATTGGGGGCGAAATATAGGCCTGGACGCTCTGCAGATAGTGAAATAGTCCTCCATCCATAAGGGTTTTCATAAATGGGATCCACAAGAAGCTGGCAACCACCAAAACCAGGGTTGCGAGCTGTCCGACCCAAACCAATTCCTGTTCGGACGCCTGTGGTTTGTATTGTTTGTAGAAGTCAAAGGTGATCAGGGTGGATGACGAATTAAACGCTGACGAAAGGGAGCTCATCAAAGCCGCAAGAAGCCCTGAAATGGCTAGTCCTTTCAATCCCAGGGGCAAAAAGCCATTGATCATTACCGGGAGCGCGTGATCCGGATTTTCCAGGGAGAAATTGAGCATGCCTTTTTGGGAAAGGGCAAAGGCAATCACACCGGGTATAAAAAAAATAAAGACGGGAAGCAGTTTGAGGAACCCTGCGAAAAGTGTTCCTTTGCGTGCATTGCTGATGTCTTTTGCGGATAAGGTGCGTTGCACAATGAACTGATCGGTGCACCAGTACCAAACCCCGAGAATCGGGGCTCCGAAAAGCATGCCGGTCCACGGATAGGAAGTGTCATCATTGGGTCGCCAAAGATTGAAGAACTGCTCTGTGCTCGGGTTCCCCGGAGTCGCAGAGGCAACATGCAAGGTATCCATCATGCCGTCCCAGCCCCCCAGTTGGTTGAGACCGAAATAAGTTACCGCTCCCGTTCCTGCCAAAAGGACGAAAGTCTGAAGCATATCGGTATAAATGACGGCCCGTAGGCCTCCGAGAATCGTGTAGAATCCGGTGGCAACAATGGTGATGATGGCTCCGGTCCAAAAGGAGATGCCCATAGTCTCGAAAACCAGGGCACCGGCAAAGATGATCAGGGAGATCTTGGTGATCACATAGGCCAGCACCGAGATTACTGACAAATAGTTGCGACAGGCTTTCGAATAACGAATCTCCAGGAATTCGGGCATCGTATAGACCCCGGATCTCAGATAAAAAGGAACGAACACCCAGCCCAGAAGGATGAGGGCCAATGCAGCAAGGATCTCAAAGTTGGCCATGGGCATTTCGGCTCGAGCTCCGGCCCCGGATACACCGATGATGATCTCAGAACCAATGTTCGAAGCGAAAAGGGAAGCACCGATAACGAACCATCCGGCCGACTTTCCTGCCAGGAAGTAATCCTTGGAATCCTTGTCTTTTGATTTGCGACCGCGACCGCGTGATACGTACCAGGCAATCCAAAGCACCACAGTGAAATAGGCCAGTACGATCGCGAGATCGACAATGTGGAGATTTCCGAACATTAAGGTTGGGTCAATGA
>CAZLGZ010000331.1:0-1873 GCA_964558965.1 uncultured Flavobacteriaceae bacterium | reverse complement strand
CCTTAAGATTGCGCCCCGAACGGAGTGAGGGAGCGAAATCCAGCAATTAAAAAACAAAAACAAAGGCCGACAGGCCTAGAACAACATTCCCTTTTGGATTGTTTTCCTGACGCATCTAGCGGGACTCATAGTCTAGAAGAATACCCTCCGAAATCCATTTTGCCAAGGCCTGGCGGTTATCGGGCTCCAGGATTCTCTGTTGGTCCTTCTTGTTGCGAATATTCCCGATTTCGATAAAAGCAGTAGCTGGATGGGTGTTCTTCACCATATAGAGCGAAGTTCGATTTTCGAAGGTTCCGGAATAGGTTCTGTTGGGCTGGTACTTATTGTACTTCTGCTTGAAGGTTTTGTGAATACTCTCCGCCAATCGTTTGCCGTTCTTGCTCTTTTTGTGGTGGTAAAAGAAGACATCAATGTTTTGGCCTTTGCTTCTGGAATCGATGTGGGTTACAATGAGCCTCTGAAATTTGCCCTTGTATTTTTGGTGCAGTTTGTTCACGACATCTACACGCTGTTTTAGCCGTTCACGCTGATTGAGCGGGATGGTCTTGTTCGGGTAGGCGACCTCGTCATGATCGATTTTCAGTACGCGTTGATCCCGGATCCCGTCGTCCTTGTCTCGAATAATAACATAGACTAAAGCCCCGTGGGTGATCAATTCTCGAGCTAAACGCAAGGTAATATCATAGGCGTATTCGTCTTCCGCTATGGATTGCCCGGAATAAGTTGTCATTGCACCAGGATCTGGACCTCCATGGCCAGCCACCAAATAGTACACCGTTCCTTTTAATCGTTCACTCTTTCGGTAAACAGGATTGTATTTTTTACCGAAAATGGGGAAGTTCTCTCCTTTGGCGCCGGTCTCTTCATTTCGAGATTGCTCTTCCGATACTGGCGTAGTTTCCGTACCCAAAGGAATCTTGTAGTCTCGTCCAGCATAGAGTTGGGTGCTATTCTTGAGGTTTTCAATATTCAGTCCAACAAATTCCTCGTAGGCCTCGTAAGGGTTAACTCCATGGCGCCTTAGAAGAGACAGTATTCCATCTCCTTTTTGCGCGGTGACGGTTTTTAGTGAATCCTGAGCAGAGGTGCTGAGGAGACCGGAGAATACCAATGTTACAAGGAACAGTATGCTTTTTTTGCTTTGGAGAAATCTCATGCGAACCCTTGATTTTTTGATCGATGGTCAGAAAACCCGAGGAAGCTATAAATGAAGTTCGGATTTCCCTGAGCTTAAAATTAGAGAAATTTCTTGGTGCAAATAAGCCATTAGTCCTTCCACCACTCTTTTTGAACCAGAGTGGAGTCCTTGATCTGGGTGATTTGCCCAATTTCGGGGACGACATACTCCAATTGTAATTCTTCAGCCTTGACTTTGAATCGCTCCACCGGATCTGTCCAGGTGTGCTGGGCCAGTTTAAAGGCTCCCCAATGAATGGGCATGACTCGTTTGGCCTTGACATCGATCCCTGCTTGCGCTGTTTCTTCAGGAAACATATGAACGACAGGCCAGAGGGTATTGTACTGCCCGCATTCCATCATGGCAAAGTCAAAGGGACCGTACTTTTCGCCTATGGACTTAAAGTGATCCGCATACCCACTGTCTCCACTAAAAAAGATGTTCTCGGATTCTGATCGAATGACCCAGGAAGTCCACAGGGTTTGATCGCGATCAGAAAAGCCTCTTCCAGAAAAGTGTTGTGAAGGGGTACTCGCGAAAAGAAGGCCCTCGAAATTCACTTCTTCCCACCAATTCAGTTCGGTAATATCTTCTTTGGAAACCCCCCAGCGTTGCAAATGATTACCCAGTCCCAGTGGGGTAAAAAAGTGCTTCACTTTGTCTTTAATCAGTAAAATGGAAAGGTGATCCAGG
>CAZLGZ010000330.1:0-1915 GCA_964558965.1 uncultured Flavobacteriaceae bacterium | reverse complement strand
CTTCTCCATTGACAGAGAAGCCCGTTTTATCAAATCTCAGACCTGCTCGATAAACGATTCTATTGTAAATACCCGAAAGAGCATCCCAATTCGGTATATAGTATCCTCCCAGAATAACCGAAGTGGCTTGGCTGTAGGAAACATTTTCTAATCTTAAAAAGGCGTTTTCAAAGTCACCATAGTCTTGCGAACGCACCTCAACAGCACCAAACCAGCGTTTGTCTTTACCAACACCGACACCCACACTAAAGGTGGTTGGCAAAGTAATGGTCGTTCGGTCCAGCCCTTGAGCGGCCAGGTTCACATCGATCACTTCTATCTCTTCCCCGTTCGATAAAGAGAACGAACCAATGCGCTGACTATTTTCCGAATTTAGATTGACCTGGGTGTCTACCCCCACATAGGTGTGCAGGCGGTAGCGGTCAAAAATTTCTGGCTTGTAGGTCACGGCATAATTGAAGTCAAAGCCATTTACACGGGAACGACGCTCATCCAGGGTCCCAAATTGCACATCTTGCACACTTTGGATTCTATCATTGGACAACTCTCCAAAATTGTAGCGGACAGAAGCACCAATGTTCAGATTTTTTATAGGCTCATAGCCTGCAGAAAGGTAGACGCGGCTCAGTCCTCCATCTCCGTTAAAGGCATTGTTAACGGTGTCATTGGCCATGTTTACAGTCTCCTGTTCCAGGTTATACCCCACAGAAGACAGGGGTTGCAAACCAAAACCTACAGCCATCTTGCGGCTGACCGGAAAGGCGATAGACAAATAATCCAAAGAGGTTACAGCTACGCGCTGATTCGACTCCCCATCTGCTTTCAGAGTAAAATTGCGGCTAGAAATACCGATCGCGTAATTGGTGACTCGTAAAGAACCGAATGCGGCCGGATTTTGGAGGTTGACGTGTATACTATCGGTGAACATCGCCAATCCACCCATGGATTGGTTTTCGACAGTGGCTTGCCCTCTTAATTCCCCAATTCCAAACGAGGAATAAGGTGATATACTTCCATTTTGCGCATAAAGGGTATACGAAAGCACACAAAAGAGTGCCGGCAGAAACCTTCTCAACATTTATTACTTATTGTATTCCAGTAGGAAATTCAAGCCCTCCAAGAGAATTTTAGAATGGGCAAATATGGAATTTTTTAACCGTTTACCAAAAAATTGAGCGTCTCCTCCTGTTAAAATAACTGTTAAATGTGGAAAGCGTGCCCGATAAGCCTCGATCATTCCATCCATCTCACAAACAGCTGCATAGGAAACCCCGCTGTGGATACTGTCCTGGGTATTTTGACCCAGTAAACCCGCAAAAGACTCAGGCTCAAGAAGCGGCAAAGATGCGGTGTAGTCGTTTAAGGCCCGGTACCTCATCTGCAAACCAGGCGCAATCGTCCCGCCCAAATAGTGTGCCCGGTCCGTAATTAAATCATAAGTAATGGCGGTGCCCGCATCGATCACCAAAACATTCTGATTGGGATACAAATGGTGTGCTCCAGCTACCAATGCGATGCGATCCACACCCAAGGTTTCGGGTGTATCGTAATCGTTGACAAAAGGCAATCGGGTTTCAGGGGTGAGTTGTTGAAAAGAGCAAAAGAGACTCAGCACCTTTTCCAGCCGCTTGTCTTCTTCACCCACTCGGGCCAAGAAGCCGTGTTCAATCTGGGGGTAACGCTCAAACAAGGCCTTGATGGCAACAGCCAATTCATCCCGGTGGACTGTTTGATCAAACAGCATTTTGGAACGGTCAAAAATCCCCAGTTTCACCCGGGTATTCCCTATGTCTACTACCAAATTCACTCTTACTGCACGGCTAGCGTACCTTAAAAATACTGGACTTCCATCATTTCTCTCCCTTTTTTCCTTTTTTGTTTTATAATCCTGTAATAAAAATTATATTTGCACCCG
>CAZLGZ010000329.1:0-1926 GCA_964558965.1 uncultured Flavobacteriaceae bacterium | reverse complement strand
CGTAATAATATTCGCCTCGTTGCCCGGAGTATTTCGCTCGCAATTGGGCATCAAAGGTCCAATAAGGCAAATAAAGCCCTTTGGTAAACTGAGGGTCCAGCGCCGCTTTTTTCAGATTATTGGGTGCAAACCACAAGCCCTTGACCCACTTCTGGAATATTTGAAAAGACTTGTTCTGATCGATCTGAAAGGGCAGTACCGCTCCCGGAAGAATCCACTCTTCTTTGTACTGATCTTCTAAAACCAGCGGCATACTGCAATACACACAGTGAAGCGATTTGTAGTTCTCTTCTATATGCTGGGTGGCGCCGCAGTTCTTGCACTGCAGCATCGAAATCTCTTCGCCGTGTTTTTGTGCCCCCATCTCTTGCAGATAGGGATACAGCTCCAATTCCTCAAAGCCGTTCTCATCCAGCTGAATGGTTTCTTGATGACCGCAATACTCGCAAGAAATGTTCTCGGTACCGGGCTGGTACTTCATCTCCGCCCCGCAGTTGACACAACTTTTTTTGAGCTCTGTGGATTTAATGGGAGCCTCCATGCAGAAGAGTTAGACGATTACTTATGCATTCGGTAATGGCGGTGGAGTATTCCCTCCTAAAAAGGACTTGAGTTCTTCGACCTCTTGCAAAGCGGCCCAATTACTCATCCCCTGTTTCCAGACCAAGCTCTCGCGATTGATCGTTCGACTGGCAAACAAGGCGCGTAGCTGTTCGATCGACACCGGTCCTTGCTGGGCTCCGTTGACCGCGTAGTAATACAGGACTTGAGTAGGCATCGGCGGAGGCACGGCTGCACCCCCGGCGGCAGGCGGAAAGCTCTGTTGCTGGGCAGGGCTTCCTCCCATCATTGCGCCCATTTGCTGAGCCAGAACGAAGCCCATACCCATGCCCATTCCGGCACCGGCAGTTCCTCCCTCATTTTTGGCCGCAGCTTCCATAGCCTTGGCGGCTTTGAACTGGGCAAGCTTTTGCATATCCAGCTTATCCAAACGACTGTATTCGAAAATTTCTTTCTTCAAGTCCTCCGGCATGGATACGTTTTCAATGAAAAACTTCTCCAACGAAATCCCCACAGATTCGAATTCTGGTGCCATAACTTCCCGACAAGTATCGGATAGTTCTGTGGTGTTCGCGGCGTAAAGTTCTATCGGCAGATTGGCCTCCCCAACCGTATCGGTAAAGCGCGTGGCAATCAGGCTTTTTAAGTGTTCGTTGATTTCGAAATTGGTGAAGTTGTTGTCTGTTCCAACGATGTCCACTATAAACTTTCCGGCATCCGAAATTTTAAAGGCGTAGGTCCCAAAGGCCCGAATTTCGACTAGCCCAAAACGCTCGTCACTCAGGGTTACCGGGTTCTTGGTTCCCCATTTTTCATCTGTAAACAAATGGGTATTCACAAAATAGACTTCCGCCTTAAAAGGGGAATTAAAGCCATACTTCCATCCCTTGAGTGTCGCCAGAATAGGCAGATTCTTGGTGGTAAGATCGTAAGTACCTGGAGTAAAGACATCGGCCAGCTGCCCTTCATTGACAAAAACCGCCGTCTGTCCTTCGCGAACGATGAGCTTGGCTCCGTTCTTTATTTCGTTCTGATAGCGTTCAAAGCGGTGTGCGATGGTGTCATCGGTGAAGTCCAGCCACTCGATGATATCAATAAACTCATTACTCAGTTTCTCCTTTATTCTTCCAAAAATATCCAAGGGTCTCGTGTTTATGATTTGTAGTCTTAAAGCTACTAAAAGCAGATAGAAAGAAAAAAGGATTTACAGCGCTCAGTCTACCAACCTCAACTGCCCGTTGCGTACCCGCTGCGGGTGATTCCCCACAGGAACTTCTCCAACAACACTCTTGGTGGCATAGTCCACCACGGTGACCTTGTCCATTCCGCTAATCGAAACATAGGCCCGGGTTCCGTCCTTGCTGG
>CAZLGZ010000328.1:0-1933 GCA_964558965.1 uncultured Flavobacteriaceae bacterium | reverse complement strand
GAAAGGGACCGTCTTGGAGTTCCACCCCGAAGTGATCTCCAGTATCGCGGAAGCGGAAGTCAGAAAGGGTTTCTACTTTGTCAATCCCTTCAGCCCCACAAAATGCGGTTAAAGCAAAAGGCAGATCTCTTGAGATGCAAAGAACTTTGGTGTTTTCTAGCTCAGCAGCTTCTTGGTTAAATGTGCGAACCGATTGGGCACAAACCCCGGTGTTCACACTAGGAAAAATATTGAGGACAACTTTTTGCCCTTGGTAGTCCGATAATTGGACATTCTCCATTTCTGTATTCACCAAGCGCAAGTTGGCCGCTTGGGTTCCTGTTGCAGGAAGGTCTCCTGATGTCGTGCACGGATTTCCTCCGATGGTAATTGATGCCATAGTGTTTTTTTTGTTCTGTAAAATTACGACCCAAGAGCCACTTAGGCGGCAGGAGTGACCAGTTTTTTGATTTTAATCTGGAAGGCTGCAAAGAGCAAAGTCATAAAGGGACTGAGGTAGTTGAAGATGGCGTACATCACGTATTCACCAACTCCCACGCCCAATACTCCGCTGTGATAGGCTCCGCACGTATTCCATGGAATTAATGCAGAAGTTACTGTACCCGAATCCTCCAAGGTTCGACTCAGGTTTTCCGGTGCCAGGCCGCGATCTGCATAGGCTTTAGAAAACATTTTGCCGGGCACCACAAGGGCGAGGTATTGATCAGAGGCGGTTAGGTTGAGAGCCAAACAGCTTGCTACCGTACTGGCAAAAAGACTGAACGTTGAAGTGGCCAATTCAAGCAGGGTGTTGGTGATTCTTTGCAAGGCCCCTATACCGTCCATGATTCCTCCAAAAACCATGGCACACATGATCAGCCAGATGGTTCCCAGCATGCCGTACATACCCCCAGAAGAAAAGAGGTCATTCAAGAGCGGGTTAGAGGACTCTACACTGGAGTCTATGGTGATAGCGTTGAGCACTCCTTTGTACCCAGAGACGAAGTCCAATTCTGTCCCCCCTCCGAGCTTTGCGATAATCTCCGGTTGAAAAATCAGGGCAAATACAGCGCCCAGTAAGGTTCCAATGAGAAGGGCCAAAAGAGGTGGGGTTTTCTTGACGATAAGCCCAATAACGACCAATGGGACAATGAATAACCAGCCATTAATGGTAAAGGAATCTTTTATTGCTGCCTGAATCCCGGCAGTATCTGCTTGGCCAGCGGTGTCTTGAAAAAGACCTAAAATAATAAACACAATAAGGGTTACTACAATGGTCGGTACTGTAGTAAGGGTCATGTACTTTATATGAGAGAACAATTCGCCACCCGCCATGGCTGGGGCCAAATTGGTGGTGTCGCTCAACGGAGACATTTTATCTCCAAAATAGGCGCCCGATAAAACCGCTCCGGCTGTCATCCCAGCAGATATGTCTAAGGCATTTGCAATACCGATAAGGGCAATACCGACCGTAGCCGATGTCGTCCAACTACTTCCTGTTGCAATTGAGATGATCGCACAAATAACCACACAAGCAGCGAGGAAATAACTAGGATGAAGAATGTCTAATCCGTAGTAGATCATGGCCGGAATGATTCCGCTGGCTAGCCAGGTACCGGAAAGAGCCCCGACCATCAAAAGAATGAGCAAGGCCGAGGTGGTGGATTTGACATTGGATCCCACTTCGTCCAGCATTTTCTTGTAGCTCACATTGTTGGAATAACCCACAATCGCGGCAACTGCACCTCCCAATAAGAGAATGAATTGGTTGGATCCACTTAAAGCATCATCTCCGAAAATGTAGACGTTCAAAGCCAAGAGGGCGACCAAGACAATTACGGGTATCAGGGCCTCAAAAAGACTGAGTTCCTTGTTTTCTTCAACGAAATTGTCTGGACTAGGGGTTTGGTTTTCCATATGATAAGCTATAAACCCCTAATATTACGACTTTGTC
>CAZLGZ010000327.1:0-1943 GCA_964558965.1 uncultured Flavobacteriaceae bacterium | reverse complement strand
GTTAACGGTCATGATGGCGCAAGCCTGTGATCTTGAACCCGGTGAGTTCGTTCATTCCTTTGGCGATACGCATCTATATCTCAACCATGTCGAGCAGGCAGAATTACAGCTGAGCCGGTCACCAAAATCCTTGCCGACCATGACACTCAACCCAGACATCAAAGATGTATTCGGCTGGAGTTACGAAGATTTCAAGCTAGAGAATTACGAGGCGCATCCTCACATCAAAGGTTTGGTGGCTGTTTAACTCACTTATCCAGTATTTTTTCTAGTATTATCAGTATTCATCGTCTTCTCAGCTGCGTTTACTAACGTATTGCTTGTCTAATATGTTTCGGGCTGCTTAGGTCCCTGCAAGCATCGAATGCAGGGGATAAAAATGACGCGCCAATTGTTTCTGAAAGTGGGACTCATCAGTTTTCTCGTCGGATGCAGCGGCGGTGAAAAGTTTGAATTTTGGAATGAAGAACTCGCCTCGCATCAAAACTGGGCAGAACTTTCGCCAGCAGCTGAACCGTCCGATGGACCGGTCGAAGGCGCGGAGCTCACATCAGTTAACGAGTCTATTGGTGCGAAAGAATTTCAGTGTTCGATTGAGCCATACAGTTTAACCGAGACACCACGAGAGTTCGTTGCGATTGATCCTGACAAATCCATCATATGGCTAGGCAATCTCATTCAGGGCGACAGCCATTATAATGTTGGAGCTCTTGAAGAGCTTAGTATTCGTGAACGCGCGCCATTAAAGCTATCAATAGACTTGCTGCGCGGCGATAATTCCAGAACCGTCGAAAATCCTTCGCTTACAACCGTACAAAGCGCGATTGGGGATCTCGTTGAACGCGCTGTTGCTGATGGACATGAGGCAGCGTCCACCGCAACCTATGACTGGGAAATGGCGCATTCGACCAGCGAGGCATCACTACGGCTCGGTTTTGCGGGTGAGTATCTTGGGGGCAGCGCATCTGCCAGCTTGGAAATTGACTCCGTCGGCGATGAGAAAAGCTACCTTGCTTACTTCATACAACGAGCATTTACCGTCAGCGCAGAACTGCCGAGCAAACCCGGAGATGTATTTTCGTCGGATTTCAGTCTCGAGCGATTGGATGACCTAAAGACCTCTGGTGAAATTGGGCCGGATAATCCGCCCTTGTTTCTCTCCAGTATTACGTATGGCCGAGTTCTTATTTATCGCATGACATCATCACATTCAGAGCAGCGCGTCGCGGCAGCTATTGCGGCGTCTTATGATGGCTCGTTCAAGGCTGAAGGCTATTCTGAGTCTGACATTAAAGACACGCTCGCCACCGCCCGCATTTCAATTTCAACATTTGGCGGAAATCAAG
This sequence comes from uncultured Flavobacteriaceae bacterium, assembly GCA_964558965.1. Classification (GTDB taxonomy): domain Bacteria; phylum Bacteroidota; class Bacteroidia; order Flavobacteriales; family Flavobacteriaceae; genus Aureicoccus. The sequence continues at coordinate 597 of CAZLGZ010000327.1, read as the reverse complement.
CGAACCTTGAATCGCTCATTCGCAGCGGGAATCTTCAGGATTACTTCACAGGAGACACCAAGCTAACCAGCATGCAGCCGATCAGTTTTGAGCTTCGCAACCTGGTCGACAAGAGTCTGGCGAATATCACACGCACGACTGAGTATGATGTGAAAACCTGCAAATATGTTTCTGAACCGATTGGTGAAAAGGTGCGCGTGTCACTTGAGAAGTTCAATATTCCCGGCGACTGCGATCCCGGCACCAACAAAGGCGACGTGTACGGAACATTTTACGTGAACTGGACGGATGGCCAAGGCCGCCAAAAGTCAAGTAAAATACTCTCAGTGGCGCGGGAAAATTCGAAAAAGATACAGAGCGGGAATGATTATGCCATCAATAGGCATGTCGATGTCGAGCGGTATTACCGAGGCGGGAAGTTTGAAATTAAGGGTGAATTGAAAGAGATGGACGAGGGGCTGAAAGGCGCTGACGATCAGATAGGCGCTTGGAAATTTAACTTGTCTAGAAAGGCCCAAGGCAAACAAACCAAACGTGCTCACGGATCGACCTGTTACCCAGGAAATGCGAAACAGCCGCTGATGTATTACGGTCTAA
>CAZLGZ010000326.1:0-1949 GCA_964558965.1 uncultured Flavobacteriaceae bacterium | reverse complement strand
AGCAGACCCAGAAAAAGATGCCTCAGCCACCAAGTTTGATCGCATCAGTTTTGAGGAAGTACTACAACGCGGATTGAAGGTCATGGACACGACGGCCTTTACCCTGAGCCAAGAAAACAACTTACCCATCGTGGTCTTTGATATGAATACTCGTGGGAACTTAAACCGTATCACCTCCGGAGAGAATATCGGTACGGTTGTTGACAATTAAGACTGGAGGAACTTATATTTACCACCTATGAACGAAGAAATCACCTTTGTACTCGACAGCGCTAAAGAAAGCATGGATGCTGCACTTGCACACCTGGAGAAGGCGTTTGTAAAAATCCGCGCTGGTAAGGCCAGTCCGGTGATGTTGTCTACTGTCATGGTCGACTACTACGGAACGCAAACTCCGCTCTCGCAGGTCGCGAACATCAATACCCCCGATGCCCGAACCCTTTCTGTTCAGCCTTGGGAGAAAAACATGATCCCCGAGATCGAAACGGCCATCATGAATGCCAATTTAGGCTTCAACCCCATGAACAATGGGGAATCAGTCATCATCAATGTACCTCCTTTGACAGAGGAACGACGGATCGATTTGGTCAAGCAAGCCAAGGCCGAATCCGAGGATGCTCGAGTAGGAGTTCGCAGTGCCCGACAGGAAGCAAACAAGGAATTGAAGAAGCTCGAAATCTCTGAAGATTTGTTGAGCAATGCGGAAGTTGATGTTCAAGAATTGACCGACGCGTACACCAAAAAGATTGACGACTTGTTTCAAGTGAAGGAAGGCGAAATCATGAAGGTCTAAGCATTTTTAGCAAAAGGCCAGATTTTAAGGTATTCTTGGGCCGGGCAACTAGGTTGACCCGGCCTATTTTTTTAACTTTGCGCCCAATTCTCCGGGGATGTTAAAAGAGTTTTTAGAAGGGTTTTGGGCAATGACCGCGCGCATTATTTTGCGCAACCGCATCGCCATCCTTCTTGTGCTCGCTGCCATCACGGTATTCTTGGGAATGCAGTGGGACAAAGTGAACTTCTCCAACGCCGAGGTCAGCGTACTTCCAAACGACCATCCGGCCATTGTACAATACCAATCCTTTGTGGATCTTTTTGGGCAGGAAGACAACGCCATTGTGTTGGCCATTAAAGATCCGGCCCTCTTCACACCGATTAAATTCAGCCGTTGGAACCGCCTGAGTAAAGAAATTCACGCGCTGGAAGAAATCGACACCGTCATTTCTCTGGACAACCTCCACGAGCTGGTGAGGGATCAGGTAAAAGATTCTTTCCTTTTCAAACCCCTGATCACCAAAACCCCGACCACTATTCGGGAAATCGACAGCATCAAGCAGCACCTGTACGACCTGCCTTTCTACGAAAACCTGGTCTTCAACAAAGAGACGGGATCCATTCGAATGGTGGCCTATTTAGACAAGCAGTTGCTGGACGAACCCGTTCGGAATATTTTTATTCTGAACGACCTGGCCAACGCCGTCAAGAACTTCGAAGAAGAAACCGGTCTGGATGTCAAGGTTTCGGGCATGCCCTATGTGCGGACCTGGAACGCCAAAACCATCACCGACGAAATCAGCTATTTTGTATTGGCCGCCCTCGGGGTGACCTCTCTGATCTTTTTCTTCTTCTTCCGAAGTTTTAGAGCCACCCTCATCTCGATGTGTGTGGTCATTATTGGTGTGATGTGGGCTTTTGGAATCATGGGATTACTCGGTTTCGAAATCACCATTCTTACCGCCTTGATCCCTCCACTGATTATTGTCATCGGTATACCCAACTGCATCTTCCTGATCAACAAATACCAACAGGAAGTCAAAAAACACGGAAACCAAGCCCTATCACTTCAGCGCGTCATCATCAAGATCGGAAACGCCACCTTGATGACCAACGTAACCACGGCTTCCGGTTTTGCGACCTTCATCATCTTGGACAGCTTACTGCTTAAAGAA
>CAZLGZ010000325.1:0-1980 GCA_964558965.1 uncultured Flavobacteriaceae bacterium | reverse complement strand
AATCGAACTCAAAAGTGAACTTTTTTTGACTCAACTCTTGGAAGCGCCCGAAGCTTTTTCTCGGCTTGAGGACATCAGCAGTTACGCCGACGCCATCGGCCCCTGGTACGTCCATTTAATGAAGATGGAAGATAATGGTCTTCAACCCGAAAACAAATGGGTAGACAAAGCCCATGAACTTGGACTCAAGGTCCACCCCTATACCTTCCGCGCAGATCAACATCCCGGACACCAAAGTTTTGAGGACTTGCTCCGTGATGCGGTTGACAGGCTTCAAGTGGATGGGCTTTTTACCGACTTTCCAGATCAGGTCAGGGCCTTTATCGATCGCTAAACTAAGTTTCCAGGCTTAAAAGTTATGGTCACTTTCCTAAACGGTTGCATTGACCAGAATGCGCCTGTAGGCGGTGAGCAGCTTGGATTTTGAGATGAAGCCGTGGTATTTGCCGTTTTTGACCACGGGTAAATTCCAGGCCCCGGTTTGATTGAATTTACTCATGATCCTTTCGATGGAATCCGATTCATAGAAGATCACGTCGGGGGCGTTGTGCATGAGTTCTTCTACCAGGACCAATTCGTACATGTTTTGATCGAACATCATACCCCTGATGTCGTCCAGCAAGAGAATGCCTAAAAACTCACCCTTGTCATTCACCACGGGGAAGATGTTTCGTTTGGAGATCTTCACGGCGTTTTGAAGCATTTCTCCAAGGGTGTATTCGGGTTTTATCTTAACGAAGTCCCTTTCGATCAATTTGCTCTTCTGCATCATCATCATGACGTTCTTGTCCTTGTTGTGGGTGAGCAGTTCCCCCTTTTTGGCCAATTCCATGGTATAGATGGAATTTGAGACGTAATAACGCGTCATAGAAAAGGAAATGGCGGAAACGATCATCAAAGGCACAAAAAGCTCATAGCCACCTGTGATCTCCGCAATTAGGAAGATCGCGGTCAAAGGGGCGTGCAAAACCCCAGCCATGAGGCCGGTCATCCCGATCAGGGTAAAATTTGACTCGGAGATTTGGAAATCCCAACCCAGATTGTTTACAATCTTCGCAAAAACATTGCCCAAAACACTTCCCATGACCAGGGTCGGAACGAAGATTCCGCCCACACCCCCAGCAGAAAAGGTGATGGTCATGGCCACGGCCTTGAAAATGATGATTCCTATCATCAACACGATCACCATCCAAATGTTGTCCAGAAAGGATTCCAGTTCTGGTATGTCTCCAATGATGTTGGCGTGCTTGCCCCGTAAGAGGTCATTGATCAGTTCAAAACCCTCCCCGTAGAGCGAGGGAATAAAGAAGAGAATGACCCCAATGGAAAGACCACCAATCAGCAGCCGTATCCATTCGTCCTCAATCTTTTCGAAGTGTTTGGTAATAAAGAAGTACATCCTCGAAAAATAAACCGAGGCCAAGGCCGCGGCAACCCCCAGGAGCACGTAAAAGAAAATTTCGCGAAACTGAAAGCTGTCGACCAGATCAAAGCGAAAAAGAATCTCTGAACCGAGAAAGAAATAAGAGGTGATCACAGCTGAAACCGAGGCCAGCAGCAAGGGGATCAAAGAAGAAAAGGCAAGGTCTAGGCTAAAGATTTCCACCGCAAAAATGATGGCTGCTATGGGGGCTTTGAACATAGAAGCCATGGCCCCTGCTGTGGCGCAACCAATCAGCAGTGTCCTGTTTTTGATGTTGGTGTGAAAAAATTGCGCAATGTTCGACGCGATGGCCGCTCCCGTGCTCACCGAAGGTCCCTGCAAACCTACGGAACCTCCAAAACCGACCGTGATGGGGGCGGTAATCATAGAAGCATAAATCTTCGAACGTTCAATCAATCCCTTTCTCTTTGAAAGCGAAAATAAAGTTGAAGGAATGGCGTGGCTGATCTTTTTCTTGAGAAAATACCGTTGAATCAGATAGACCAAAACCAAACCAATGACCGGGAAAATAAAGTAAAACGACCGGTGATAATCGC
>CAZLGZ010000324.1:0-1989 GCA_964558965.1 uncultured Flavobacteriaceae bacterium | reverse complement strand
GAAAGTCTATGTCAGAGAAGGGCAGCGCGTGAAAAAAGGACAACTCCTCGGATTAATCGACGACGGGGGTACATCCAGTTCCTTGGCGCAAATGAAAGCCCAGGCGGAGTTGGCCAAAACAACTTACGAACGTCAAAAGCGTCTGTGGGACCAAAACATCGGTTCCGAAATTCAATTTCTGCAGGCCAAGACGAACTACGAGGCCCAAAAGAATGCGGTAGCGCAGATGGAAAGCACCTTGGGTAAATTCCGATTGGTCGCCCCCTTTAGCGGAGTTGTCGATGATGTACTCAAAGATCAGGGAACCGTTGTTTCTCCTGGACCTGGGGCCGAAGTCTTCCGCGTGGTCAACCTATCGGATATGTTTATCGAGGTGGATGTGCCAGAAGCGCATTTGCCAAACGTAACCGCTGGGAAGACGGTCGAAGTATACTTTCCTGTCTTGGATGAAAGTGTAAAGACCAAAGTCCGTCAAACAGGCAACTTCATCAAGCCTGGGAACCGTTCTTTTCGTGTAGAAATCCCCGTTCCGGCACTTGGCGGAAAAGTAAAGCCGAACATGGTGGCTAAGGTGAGAATCAACGATTACACCAACGGCGAAGCCCTTTTGATTCCTCAAAGTGTGGTTTCAGAGAATGCAGCGGGAGAGCAGTACATCTATGTGGTTCAACCCCAGGAAGGTGATAAGAACCCAACGGTGACCAAAGCGGTCATCAAAACAGGTCTTACCCAAGGAGACTATATCGAAGTTTTAGACGGTATCGCTCAGGGAACAGAAATCATCATTGAAGGCGCCCGGAGCGTACGTGACAAGCAGGAAGTAAAAGTACTCACCTCAGAATTGACCAGCAATGAGTAATAAAGCAGAAAAAAACGCCAATAAGGAATTCAGATTATCGTCCTGGGCCATTGACAATCCGTCAGTGATCTGGGTGATGATCGGCTTGTTCCTTTTCATCGGAGTCTCCTCTTATTTTGCTATGCCTCGGGAAGAATTTCCGGAGGTGAACGAGACCAAAATTTATATCAGTACCCTGTATCCAGGGAACACGGCAGAAGACATCGAACGTCTGATTGTGGATCCTTTGGAGGACCGCTTGAAAAACGTCAGTAATGTTGTTGAGGTGACCTCCACTTCTCAGGAGGATTACGGAATGATAGTCGTTGAGTTTGATGAGAATATAACCGTGGAAGCGGCCAAGCAGAAGGTGAAGGACGAAGTGGATGCCGAAAAGTCGACAGAAGACTGGCCCATTTTCAACAACGCCAAGGTCGACCCCAATGTGTTTGATTTGAACCTGGCGGAGTCTTTCCCGATCATGAACGTCAACCTCACCGGGGACTATCCGGTTGATAAGCTCAAACTCTACGCGGAATACCTGGAAGATCAAATCGAAGACCTCAAAGAAATCAAGGAAGTCGATATCCGAGGAGCTCAGGAAAAAGAAGTAGAAGTCGCTGTGGATATCTACAAAATGATGGCCGCCAAGGTCAGTTTTGAGGATGTCTTGGGAGCGATCGGAAACGGTAATATGACTATGTCAGCCGGGAACTTGATCACGGCAGGACAACGCCGTACAGTCAGTATTCTGGGTGAGATCGAAAAACCCGAAGAGCTCACAGGATTTGTGGTGAAGTCCGAGAATGGAGCGGTCTATTTGGGCGATATCGCGGAGGTTACCTTCAAAGAGGAAGACCGCACGACCTACGCCCGTGAGATGGGAGCCAGTGTGGTGATGTTGGACGTGAAAAAGCGTTCCGGGGCCAACGCGGTAAAAGCAGCAGAGCAGATTCGTGAAATGGTAGCAGACGCACAAGTGGAATTCTTTCCGCCCGATTTGCAGGTTACTATTGCCAACGATTCGAGTTCCATTACCCTGAATCAGGTAGAAGACTTGGTGAACAACATCATCTTTGGTATCATTCTGGTGGTAACGGTTTTGATGTTCTTCCTCGGGTTTAGAAACGCCCTTTTCGTTGGATTTGCCA
>CAZLGZ010000323.1:0-2014 GCA_964558965.1 uncultured Flavobacteriaceae bacterium | reverse complement strand
GATTATGTCCGCGCCGATCAACCTGGGTCCTCGGATCAATTCTCCAGGCAATGAGATTGCGCCTTTTATCTTCGAAGAGAGCCTGTTCTTTGCTTCGGATGTGTTTTACGGGCGAGGGGGAATGGATATCTACCGCGCCAATATCGAAGACGCGAACAATTTTAGTATTCCGGTCAATTTGGGGGATCAGATCAACAGCACCCAGGACGACTTTGCTTTAGTCATTCGCAACCACAAGGAAGGCTTGCTGGGCTACTTTGCCTCCAACCGAAAGGAAAGCCTCGGCGGGGATGACATCTATGGTTTTCGGGTCGATAAAAAACCCGGATTAAAAACCCTTGCACTCAAAGGAAAAGTGGTTAAACCCTATGACAACAAAGAAGGGGTGCCCAATGCCCTGGTCGAGCTTTACGATACTGAGGGTAACTTTCTCAAACTGGTGTATGCTGATGAGGAAGGCAATTACCGGGTAGAAGTTCCGTGGGTGAATAGCATCAACTTGCGGGCCTCTAAGAGCCGCTACTCCCAGTTTAGCCAAACGTTTAATGAGGAGGCACTCAACACCCTGCAAAACCAGAACCTCGATATTGGTTTGAGTTTGTACGATGATTTGGTGGTTGAGAAAGAAGAAAAGATGGTGCTCGGTTTGGACCCTCTGGAATTCGGGAAAGGGAAGACCAAGATTACCCCAGAGGTGGAGCAAAAGCTGGCTGAGGTCGTTGCTTTTTTACAAAATTTTCCAGAGGCCCAGCTACGCATTGAATGCTATACGGATTCGAGAGGAGGAGGAAGCACCAACTTCCGCTTTACCCAGCAAAGGGCGGATGCGATCAAAAATTACCTGGTCAAAGAAGGGATTCCAGCCACCAATATTCCCTATGCGGTGGGTTACGGAGAACAGAAGATCATCAACAACTGTAAGAATGGGGTCTTTTGCCTTGAAATGCTGCACAAGCAAAACCAGAGAACACTTTTTGTTGTCTTGAACGACAATGTGCTTTTTCAGCAGTAGTTCTTAAATCAAATCCAAAAAGAGCGCTGCGTAATACAGGGCGAACAAAGTGAGGAACACAATGCCCAGACGTGCGAGCAATCGCATCGGTCCCGAAGGCAAGTGTTGCTGGTCGAATTCCTTTCCGTAGACATTCTTTAGATTCATCCAGCCCAGCAAAGGAGCAAAAACGAAGGAGACAAAAGTCGCCAGGGTGACCAATTGGCCCATATTCGCTTGGAAGGAATAAACGACAAATCCATTGATCAGGGCCAGCAGTAGAACAGAAACGGCAAAACCCTGACCTTCCTTCTTAGGTTTTGATTTGATTTTATCTTTCATGTCGACCAGGACCCGGGCGAGGGCATCGTGTGCACTCATACAGCTACTCAACATGGTAGCAAAGGCGGCGAAGGCGATAAGGGGATAGGTCCATTCGCCCATATGAACCGTAAACAGGCGTGTGAGTTGATCAGCAAATTTGACTGCAGACGGACTGAGATCGACTCCACTGCCGTAGAGGGTATACCAGCCGATGAGCAAAAAGAGGACAGCCAAGAAAGCCGTCATCCAATACCCAAAATTGAATTCAGTCAGGGTTTCTTTCAAGCTGGGTTTTTGGTCAAGGGATTTGTATTTCTCCAGATTCCACATGCTCACCCAAGCAGAAGCCTCTACTGCTGTAGGCATCCATCCGATCAAGGCAATCAAAAAGAGCACACCTCCTTCGGTCCAAAGGGGTTCAGCGATAAAATTTTCCGCCGGGAGGCGGGCACCTTTATTCAAAACCAATACTGTGGTTACGATCAAGGAAATGAAAAGAGAGCTGACGACCACTTTTAAAGCGTTTTCCATGAGCTTGTAGCGCCCAACGATTAAGATGAGGCTGAGCAAGCCAAAAAGCCCCAGAACGGTCTCTGTGAGGTTGAATGGCCATTCTGGAAACATATTGATCAACAGGCCGCCCGTGACGGTGTACAGAGCCGCGAGAATAGTAAAACTGCTGACAAGTGTGATTAAGGC
>CAZLGZ010000322.1:0-2023 GCA_964558965.1 uncultured Flavobacteriaceae bacterium | reverse complement strand
GACCAGTATCTTCTTAGTTATTACAATAGAAAAACAAAGAGTATGCAGTTCCGGGAATTCAGCCTGCGTTAAGTGAATTATTATGAGCAAAGTAGCCATCGTCATGGGCAGCACCAGTGATCTGCCCGTAATGCAAGAAGCCGTCGAGATTCTCCAAGATTTCAAGATTGAGGTCATGGTAGACATTGTTTCGGCCCACCGCACTCCAGAAAAACTATTTGAGTTTGGCAAGAACGCACACAAAGAAGGGATCTCTGTGATCATCGCTGGAGCCGGAGGGGCAGCCCACCTACCAGGCATGTTGGCGAGTCTTTCTCCCCTGCCCGTAATTGGGGTGCCGGTCAAAAGCCGCAACTCCATCGACGGTTGGGATTCTGTTCTTTCCATCCTGCAAATGCCGGGGGGAGTCCCTGTTGCTACCGTAGCATTAGACGGGGCTAAAAATGCGGGAATTCTCGCTGCTCAAATCCTGGGCAGCACCAATCCTGATCTTCAGGCGCGTATCAGTGAGTACAAAGAACAACTCAAAGAAAAAGTGATTAAGGGCTCCGAAGAAGTCCGCAACCAAGGCAATTCCTAAAATGAGTAACCCCTTATTGATCCCCTTTGATCAAGTCCCTTTTAACGAGATCAAAGACGAGCATTTTAAACCTGCATTTGATGCCGCACTGGCAGATGCCCGCAAAGAAATTGAAGCCATTGCCCAGAATCCGGTAGCAGCGACCTTTGAAAATACTATTGCCGCTCTGGATTATAGCGGAGAGCACTTGGGTCGGTTGAGCAGTGTTTTTTTCAACCTGAATTCGGCCGAGACCAATCCTCAGATTCAAGCGCTGGCCCAGGAGATTTCGCCTCTGCTCAGTGCCTTCTCTAACGATGTTACCCTCAATGAAGAGCTATTTGCTCGGATCAATACTGTGTGGAACCAACGGGCTTCACTGGATCTGAATGCGGAAGAGAATCGCCTTCTAGAAAAAACACATAAATCCTTTAGCCGCAATGGGGCCTTACTCGGCGAAGAAGCCAAAGGCCGCTTACGAGAAATAGACGGTTTACTCTCTCGGCTTCAGTTGCAATTTGGTGAAAATGTCTTGGCCGAGACCAATCCCTATCAGCTGCACATCACGGACGAAGCAGACCTCGAAGGGCTACCAGAAAGCTTGCGCCAAATGGCCGCCGCGATGGCGGGACAGCGCGAGCTAGACGGCTGGGTATTTACCCTGGATTATCCAAGCTATGTACCCTTTATGAAATACGCCAAAAACCGAGCGCTGCGCAAAGAGATGGCGATGGCTTTCGGGAAACGAGGATTTCAAGACAACGAGCACGACAACAAAAAGGTGCTTCTTGAGATTGTGGGTCTGCGGGAAGAAAGAGCACGACTTCTCGGATTTGGCAACCACGCCGAATTCGTCCTGGCCGAACGAATGGCCGAAAAACCGGATACTGTTCAATCCTTTTTAGAAGAACTCTTGTCCAAAGCTCTGCCTGCCGCACAAAAAGACCTGAAAGCACTGCAGGACCTGGCCAAAGAGCAGGACCAAATCGAAACCCTGGAACGTTGGGATGCGTCTTTTTACAGCGAACAACTCAAACAGACTCGTTTTTCTTTTGATGAGCAGGCGGTTAAACCGTACTTCCCTCTTCAGCAGGTATTGGAGGGTGTATTTACCATTGCCGGTAAACTTTTTGACCTGCATTTTAGCCTGGATAAAGACATTCCAACCTACCATGAGGAGGTCGACTGTTACCGTGTACAAGATGGGGAAGGCCGTTTTGTCGCTTTGTTTTACAGCGATTTCCACCCACGCGAAGGCAAGCGTCCTGGCGCTTGGATGACCTCTTATAAATCCCAGTCTCTCAAGGATGGCGAAAACCGCCGCCCTCACATTTCGATCGTTTGTAATTTCAGCCGAGCGACGGAGTCAGCACCGGCCTTATTGACCTTTGACGAGGTCCTCACCCTATTCCACGAATTTGGTCACGCCCTGCACGGCATGTTGGCCGACACCACTTATCCGGG
>CAZLGZ010000321.1:0-2032 GCA_964558965.1 uncultured Flavobacteriaceae bacterium | reverse complement strand
TGCTATGTATTGGACATTAGAACTGGCTTCTTATTTGAGTGACGCGCCTTGGCCGGCAACCAAAGACGAGCTGATCGATTACGCGATCCGAACTGGTGCCCCCCTGGAAGTTGTAGAAAACCTGCAATCCATGGAGGAAGAAGGAGGAGAAATCTACGAATCTATTGAAGAGATTTGGCCAGATTATCCTACAGAGGAAGACTACCTCTGGAATGAAGATGAATACTAAAAACCCTAGCGTTAAGCACAATATAAAAGTCTCCTCTGGAGGCTTTTTTTTATGTAATTTTGGCAGCCTTGTCACCCTATTTTAGGGCCAAAACAGTCTGGAACGGCTTTTGCCGCTTAACCGAAAAATAAATCCATGAGTTTTATCAATTCTGTACTGAAAGTCTTTGTCGGAGACAAATCCAAAAAAGATGTCAGTGCCCTTCAACCCCTGGTCAAAGAAATCCGACTTCAGGAGGAGAAACTCGAATCCCTTTCGCTGGACGAGCTCAGAGGGAAAACCAAAGAATTTAAGGCCCGTATAGCCGAAGACGGAAAAGAGGTCCAAGCCAAAATAGATGCCTTACTTAAGGAGGCCTCGGAATCCAGCGATATCGACCGCAAAGAGGAGATCTATACCGAGATCGATAAGCTCGAGGAGGAACGCTACAAGATCTCAGAAAAAACCCTTAACGACCTTCTGCCGGAAGCCTTCGCCGTTGTAAAAGAGACTGCGAAACGCTTTACCCATAACAAAACCCTGGAGGTGACTGCTCTGGACTACGACAGGAAGTTCTCTGGAGAGAAGGACTATGTAAATCTGGACGGGGACCGTGCGATCTGGAACAATTCCTGGGATGCGGCCGGAAAAGAAGTGACCTGGGACATGATTCACTACGATGTTCAGCTCATCGGAGGGATCGCTCTGCACCAAGGAAAAATCGCGGAAATGCAGACGGGTGAAGGAAAGACGCTTGTGGCGACCTTGCCTTTGTATTTGAATGCACTAGCGGGTAAGGGAGCCCACCTGGTCACCGTAAACGATTACCTCGCCAAACGAGATAGTACTTGGATGGCGCCCCTTTTTGAATTTCACGGTATGACGGTAGATTGTATCGATCGTCACCAACCCAATTCGCCGGCTCGTCGCGCGGCGTACCACGCAGATATCACCTATGGAACCAACAACGAGTTTGGTTTTGACTACTTGCGTGACAATATGGCACACACACCGGAAGATCTGGTACAACGTCCACACCACTACTCTATCGTGGATGAGGTGGATTCGGTCTTGGTCGATGATGCCCGTACGCCACTTATTATTTCCGGACCTGTTCCCGAAGGAGACCGTCACGAGTTCAATGAACTCAAGCCCAAGGTGGCGGATATCGTGCAACGCCAACGAACTTATCTGACGGGCGTCTTGGCTGAGGCCAAAAAGAAAATCGCGGAGGGCGACACCAAAGAAGGAGGGTTCCTTTTACTTCGTGTACACCGCGGCTTACCAAAAAACAAAGCACTTATCAAGTTCCTGAGTGAAGAAGGGATTAAGCAACTTCTTCAAAAGACCGAGAACTTCTATATGCAGGACAACAACCGCGAAATGCCCAAGGTCGACGCGGAACTCCTGTTTACCATTGAAGAGAAGACCAACCAGATCGAGTTGACCGACAAGGGGATCAACCACATCTCGGGCAGTGAAGACACTGAATTCTTTGTCTTGCCGGATATCGGAAGTGAGATTGCACAGATTGAGCAACAAGGACTCGAGATCGAAAAAGAAGCAGAGCTCAAAGACGAACTGTTCAAGGAATTCTCGGTGAAGAGTGAGCGCATTCACACCTTGACCCAATTGCTTAAGGCCTATACCCTCTTCGAAAAGGATGTGGAGTATGTCGTGATCGATAACAAGGTGATGATCGTAGACGAACAAACAGGTCGTATCATGGACGGGCGTCGTTACTCCGACGGCTTACACCAAGCGATAGAAGCCAAAGAAAATGTGAAGATCGAGGCTCTGACCCAGACTTTCGCGACCATTACC
>CAZLGZ010000320.1:0-2045 GCA_964558965.1 uncultured Flavobacteriaceae bacterium | reverse complement strand
TCATCATGCGTAAGGTGTGTAATCTGGAGGCGTACATTACCGTACAGCACATCGAATTGATGAACATCGTGATCATGATTACCGGTTCGATTGTAGGTTGTGCTTACATCACCGAGCTTTTTGTGGCATGGTATTCTGGAGTGGAGTACGAGCAATATGCTTTCTTGAACAGAGCAACAGGTCCTTACGCGTGGGCGTACTGGGCGATGATGTCCTGTAACGTATTCTCGCCACAGTTTATGTGGTCCAAGAAACTCCGTACCAGTATCATGTTCTCTTTCGGAATTTCGATCGTGGTAAACATCGGAATGTGGTTTGAGCGTTTCGTGATCATCGTGACTTCTTTGCACCGTGATTACCTGCCCTCTTCCTGGACGATGTTCTCTCCAACCTTTGTTGATATCGGAATCTTTATCGGAACAATCGGTTTCTTCTTTGTTCTTTTCCTTCTTTACTCGAGAACCTTCCCGGTTATCGCGCAAGCCGAGGTGAAGTCCATTATGAAGACTTCTGGTGAAGGCTATAAAGCGCTTCGCGATGCCGGCAAACCACTATACACTATGCCTCCACGCGGGATCATTACCGAGTACGAAGTAGAAGGTGCTGATGCCTCTGCCGAGGAAGGATTAGATTATGGAGGTGCTGGAGCCCCCGTAATGCAGCTCTTGGGTAAACTGGGATCTTTTGACCCTTCGACCCAGACTCCGGACGACCTGAAGAAGGTCAACGGTATTGGCCCCATGATGGAAAAGGCCTTGAATAAGATTGGAATTTTCTCTTTTGCTCAGTTGAGTAAAATGGGAGACTCAGAATACAATTTGTTGGATACGATTACCGGGTCTTTCCCTGGGCGTGCACAGCGTGACGATTGGGCTGGTCAAGCGAGCTCTTTCTTAAACCTAGATAAATAAGTATGGAGGCAAAACTCTTTCGTGCACTTTACAACGACGACGACATTCTCATGAAGGCAGTGAAAAAACTGCGTGAAGAGAAGGTTCATATCGAGGAGGTTTATACCCCATTCCCTGTTCACGGACTGGACAAAGCAATGGGACTGGCCGAAACCCGTATTTCCATCGCAGCCTTTATGTACGGTTGTGTAGGTCTGGTCACTGCGGTTGTTATGATGAATTACATCATGATCCAGGATTGGCCGCAAGATATTGGGGGTAAGCCTAGCTTCTCCTATCTGCAGAACATGCCAGCCTTTGTACCGATTATGTTTGAGCTAACGGTATTTTTTGCTGCTCACCTTATGGTAATCACTTTCTACCTCAGAAGTAGAATGTGGCCATTTAAGGAGGCGGAGAATCCGGACAAGCGAACTACGGATGACCACTTCTTGGTCGAGGTACACGCGGGTAGTGATGAAGAGAAACTAAAAGAATTATTGTTGGACACCGGTGCTGTTGAAGTACAAGTTCCAAAAACGGCCTAAGTCAATGAAGAAAGCAGGAATAATTTTAGGTGCCTTGGCAATGCTCATTAGCTTGAGCAGCTGTTTTGACAAAAACAAGCCAAACTACCAGTACATGCCGAACATGTATGAGCCAGTAGGTTACGAAACCTACCAGAAGGTGGAGTTCTTTCCTCAAGGAACAGAGGCTCTTCTTCCCGTCGACGGAACGATCTCTCGCGGTTGGATGCCTTATGAGTTTGACAATACCGTTGAAGGCAAAGAGTTGGCCCGCGTTCAAGCGAGCCCACTGGATAGCTTGATGCGAGAAGAAAACCTGGCCGAAGGAAAAGCGCTTTACGATGTTTACTGTGCTATTTGTCACGGAACCAAAGGTGACGGACAAGGCTGGTTGGTGAAGCAAGAGAAAATTCTAGGGGTTCCGACTTATGCGGATGCCGGACGAAATATTACAGTAGGTAGCACTTACCACACCATGTACTATGGATTGAACTCCATGGGCTCTTACGCGTCTCAGATGAGCAACGAAGAGGAGTTGTGGCAAGTGGCTGAATACGTGATGAAATTAAAGCAGGACCTAACTAAATAAGTGATTCTATGTACACCTTTTCAAATCGTTTAAAAATCT
>CAZLGZ010000319.1:0-2045 GCA_964558965.1 uncultured Flavobacteriaceae bacterium | reverse complement strand
ATGCCTGTGTACTCTGTTTTGATGCTGATGTTCCCCGCATCGGCTGCCATCTGGCCAATTTTTACCGATCCGTAGTCCGCTGAGATATCCACATTTCCGTGTACTTCTCTCAGCTTAACACCGATATAATCACCGTTACCGCTCAGGTTGTCAATGCGTCCCACTTCAAGGGAACCGTAGTCGCTGGAGTATTCCAGGTTGCCAACCGTGTTGATTACGGATTTGGTGTAGTCTGCTCGTAGATTGATTGATTTGGCTTCCGTCACAGTAAACCCGCTGTAGTCTGCATAGATGGTTGCCGAGTTGATGTAGTCAAAAGTGGTTCTGGAGGTGTAGTCAAAACGAAGCTCGTTGTTGCGGCCTCTCAGTTCCCCGATTTCCATTTTACCGTAGTCACAGCTCAATTTAGCGTGTCCGTCTACACGGTCCAGATAAATACTGCCGTAGTCGTTGCTCAAGTCCACACTGTTTTTACGCGGAAGCTTGATGGTGTAGTCAACTTGTACGTTTACCCGGTTGTTGTTGTTCCCCCAGCCCCAGCGGTTCTTTTCGCCGAATCGGGTTTTAGCAGATACTTTGTCACTGCTGTTGGTAAAGTCAACGGTGATCTCATCCAGTCTCTTTTTGACTTTCTCTTCGTTGTTACCGTTCGTTTTGATGTGCACCTCAATCACAACGCGGTTTTCATTCCAGGAGGTGATGTTGAGGTTCCCATAGCTGTTGCGCACTTGCATCAGTGCTGTGGCGTTTACATCAAAGTCCTTTTTAATGGTCTTCTCTTTGGTGTATTTGCCTTTCCATTTACCTCCGTCAGCCAATACCTCAGTGGGGGCGGCCAGGGTAAGTAGGAATACTAGACTAAATAGTAAAGTTCTCATCATTTAATGTTTTTGTAAGTTGATATTGTTCTATTTGTTCAATGACCTGTTGTACCAGATCAATTCGGGTTTGAAAGTTGATAATCATGGCTTGAAGGAGCAGTTTAGAGTTTCCTCCATTGACCAATTCTTCTTGCAGTTTACGGTAGTCAGCATCCAGGCGATTCAAATGAACCAAAGTTGATTCGATCAGCTCTTGGTTGTCTTCGCTCGCCAGGCCTTGCATGGTTTCCACCTGCTGTTCCAAAAGGCTTGCAAAGTGGAAATCGGTTTGCTGCACTTCGGGAGCGATTTCAACAATCTGTTCCTGAATCGGCGCTGGTCCTGAGCCTAGACGCACACCCAGACCAATCAATAAGGCCAGTGATGCGGCTACTGCTAGAGGTTTCCATCCGATGTTCTTAGACCACAAGGGTCTTACCCGGGGTTCTTCTTCCGCTTCTTCCTCTTCCTGCTTCTTCAACTCCGCAGCCGCCATCAACCGGGCTTCAAACCGATTTTGGTGACCTTTAAGAGGTTCTTCTGTGTCCCACTGCCCTTGCAGGGGTTCAAACAGCTCTTTCCAGGGATCTTTCTCTTTCATAGCGTATGGGTTACTAACTTTTTTCTTAAACTTTCTTTGGCTCTCGAAATGGTCGTCCGGCAATTGGCGTAGCTAATTCCCAGGATTTCACTCACTTCTTCATAATCATAGCCTTCAACAAGATGTAAGGTCAAAGAAACTCGGTAATTCTCTTTCAGACCTTTCATGGTCTCCATCACTTTTTGAGCCTTCAGTTCCGCAATACCACTCAGATCATCAGAGATTTCCTCATTGTCTTCGACCTTGTGCTTTACATCTTCCCAGTCTACGGCTGCTTGTTTTTGCAGCCGTTTATAATGGTAAATACTGTTGTTGATTACAATGCGCTTTAACCAGGCACCAAAGGTGACTTCTCCTTTGAATGTATGCAGCTTCGTAAACGCGTTTAAAAACGACTCCTGCATCACATCCTCCGCTTCCGCGGTGTGCTTGACAATCCTGAGTGCGGTGTTGTACATGGCTTTGTAATAGCGTTTGTACACTTCCATTTGCGCTTTGGGATCTCCCTGGCGGCACTGCTGAATCAGTGCATCAGTATTTCCATTTGGTTGGCTCAAAAAGGATGTTGTTTGTCTTATAGAGTA
>CAZLGZ010000318.1:0-2149 GCA_964558965.1 uncultured Flavobacteriaceae bacterium | reverse complement strand
CAGGCATTCTATCCAGTTTACCTTAAATCCCTAATAGTCAATCTTGCTTACCCAGCTATACTCATGAGTTGTTAGTATGTTCTTCGAAGCGTGTTCCTTTGTATGGTGTTCCATTCCGCAATGCCTAAGCAGTTCGACCTCTTTCCACACACTGGGCAGATTTCCCTCTTTAAAAGTCACTATATAGTGCCTGCCCGGAAACGAACCAATCCATTGTTTATCAACATTTTATCGTGCATAACTGAGCTGGAATTACAGGCGAATAATGTGGAATTTTCGCTTGTAATCGCCTCAGATTGTCAAATTAAGGCTCTGAGGGTGCATTATTCGCAAACGAAATCAGAAAAACCCCAATTATGCGCAAAAGATTCGAGCAGCAACTTAACTTATGTCTGGAACCCATCGCCGAAGTTCCGATCCCGCTAAAAAGTCGTCATGAACTTGCCCCAGTGATGGCGGCCCTACAATACATTTTTGTGACACCGGACTTGAATCGTCGAGTATTTGAAATTCTGGAGAACAAAATTTGTAGTGGGAAACAATCTACCGGTCGACCGGGGATGGATTTATGGGAGATTTTGGTTCTTGGAGTAGTGAGATTAGCGCTTGACAGTGATTATGATCGCCTGCATGATCTTGCCAACCATCATCGGCTAATCCGTGGGATTCTGGGGGTTAGATCCCTTGGCTATGGGGTTGAGGGGAAGGAGTATAAATACCAAACGATTCGAGACAATGTTACTTTGCTTGATGAGCAAACTCTTATTCAGATCAATGCACTGGTGGTGGAAGCAGGGCATCGGGTTGTTAAAAAAAAAGAGGACCACGGCCTAAGCATAAAAGCTGATACTTACGTTTTAGAGACGAATGTCCACTACCCAACAGACACGAATCTGCTTTGGGATTCAGGGAGAAAATGCGTGGATGTACTGCGCATACTCAGCGAGAATTATGGACTTGTGGGCTGGCGAAAACACAAGAGTTGGAGCCGTGGGTTGAAGAATCGGTATCGGCAGGCGGCAAAGACTGCCAGTTCCGGTGGGGCCAACAAGGAGGCAAGAGTTCAGGAGCATGTTGGGGGATACCTGGATTTCGCCCGTAAGCTGGATGAAAAAATCACCCAATCCCGCGCTGAGTTCCCTGCAGATGTTGATGGCTTGCCCCTGCTTATTTCCCTTGAGTATTACCAGAAAATGCTCCAAAAGCACATTGATCTGGTTGAACGCCGACTGATCAAGGGAGAGCAGATTCCGCATCATGAAAAAGTATTCTCCATTTTCGAACCTCATAGTGAATGGATTGCCAAAGGTAAAGCAGGGAAGCCCGCAGAAATTGGACATAAAGTTCTCATTGCCAGTGACTCGTACCACTTTATTCTTCACCATGAGGTCATTGTGGGAAAGTCCGATGCTCAATTGGCAGTTCCTCTGGCAAAGCAATTGGCACAAAAGTATCCCCGGATCGACAGCCTAAGTCTGGATAAAGGATTTTCCAGTAAGCCCAATAAGGAGCAACTACAACAGCTCATCCCACAGGTAATGCTCCCCAAAAAAGGAAAGCGAAGCCCACAGGAACAGGAAGAAGAAAGGAGTAGGGAGTTTAAAAAGTTAAAGCATAAGCACAGTGCGGTAGAATCCAATATTAACCAGTTGGAAAGCAATGGCCTGAATCGTTGCCCGGACAAAGGATGGAAAGCCTTTAAACGATACACCGCCTTAGGAGTTTTAGCTTACAATCTTCACCATCTGGGCAACTATTTGCTCAAAGCGCAAAGGAAAAAGAAGAAAAGAGCGCTAAAAAGAGCAGCCTAAGGTTCAAATTCACAAACCAACTAACAACTCAAGGGGGAAGATATGTCCTGGAGGGAAGAAAATGAACCCCAAATGGGGTAGTTGAAACCCTCAGAAGGTAGCTTGCCACCAAAAGAGCAAACAACAAGCCTGGGAACACGCTAAATCTGGAAGCCCGAGAAACAAATTTGTGATCGATTTTTGAAAAAGGGGTGTTTTCGGGCGGACACTATTCTAAGAATGTAAAGAGGGTGAATCAGGCGGTGGAATTGTTCGAGCGCGGATGGCGGAGTAAAACATCAAGAGACTGAGCCTGTCTAAGTCGTAGGAAATTGCAAAGCTATTCACAAATTTTCACC
>CAZLGZ010000317.1:0-2204 GCA_964558965.1 uncultured Flavobacteriaceae bacterium | reverse complement strand
GTTATAAAATTAGACTAGGGACAACTCCTCTTGGAGACGATATCTTATTTGATAATCCAATAGGTAATTCCACTTTTTTCGAACCGGAAAGGGGTCTGCCTGAGAATACTGAGATTTTCGTGACGGTTATTCTTGATTTCCCATTTACCACTGATGGCGATATTGAATGTTCTATTGGATCATTTACAACTGAAACAATAACCACTCTTCCTGCCTGTGGGGCTTTGACGACACCCAATGATGGAAATCTAAACGTTAGCGTTTTTACTAATTTCAGATGGGATTATTCCACTAGAGCCTCCTCTTACCGCTTTGTTTTGAGGGAAGTAGGAAATCCAGTACCCGTTTATAATGAAGTGGTTAGTAATAGCCTTTCGTTTTCTCCCCCCACCAATTTGACTCCTGAAACATCCTATGAGGCAGAAATAATTCCAATAAATTCTATTGGAGAAGGTGCTTCTTGTTCGACTTTTAGTTTTACCACCGGCGAACTGGTCGCTTTACCAGACTGTAGCCGAATGGTCTCTCCTTTTGATGGAGAAATCAATGTTTCGCTCAGTCCTACCCTCACCTGGGAAGCCTCTCCAAGGGCCACAGGCTACCGGGTAACTATCACCAAAACGCCTACGCCCCAGACACCAGAAGACATTATTTTGGGTGGCGATGAATTTCCGACCAATTCCACGCCCATTATTGATCTGGAACCCAACACCACCTATTTTATCCGGATAGTCCCTTTTAACGAGGCTGGAGATGCCATTGGCTGTGTTGCGATTGAGTCCTTTTCCACCGAGGTGGGATGCGGCCCCTACTTTGATCCAGTCGTCGGCGATTTTGTAACCCTGGGACCGGAAGCAACACTCAATCCGATTGTATCGATTTGCGAAAACGAATTGCCCTTCACCTTGGATGCCCCTGACCTGGCGGACGGCTACCGCTGGTACCGCCTATTGCCCAATGGACGGACCGAACTGCTTAGCGAAGACTTTTCCGTGGATATTACCGAAGCAGGGCGCTATGCCTACGAACCCTATAACCTGGCCGGACCACTCCTGGACCTGGAATGTCCTACCTATTTGGAATTTGATGTCTTCTCCTCCGAAATAGCGACCATTGATCGCATACGAGGCGAATTCCGCAACGGTCGCTTGGAACTTGAGGCCATTGTGCGTGGGATTGGAGATTACACCTTTGCCCTGGATGAGGCCGGACCTTACCAGAGCAGTCCGATCTTTTCGGATCTGGACCTGGACACTTACACCATCTATGTGAGAGACGAACAAGGCTGCGGAACCACCTCTGCGACCTACCTCATTGACAATACGGTGAATGGATTCCCTGCTTTCTTTACGCCCGATGGTAACTTCCCGAATGATACCTGGCAATACATTCCGCCGGAAGGGGTATCCCGGGTCTTCCCAACGATTCGAATTTTTGATCGTTACGGAAAGTTCCTCAAGGAATTCAGCTCGCTTGGCGATGGTTGGGATGGCACCTTTATCGGGCGACCCTTGCCCGCCTCCGACTACTGGTATGTCGCCATCGATACCCAAGGAAATGTGGTGAAAGGACATTTCAGTTTGAAGCGCTAATCCACTACCTTTATTCTCCTTTTACAATCCATTTTTTTTACCACTAAATCGCACCGATGAAGTTTGAGGTCGTATCCGAATTTAGCCCAACCGGAGATCAGCCGGGGGCCATTGCTGAACTCGTTCAAGGCATTGAAGAAGGCCAGGAACACCAGGTACTTCTTGGTGTTACCGGATCGGGTAAAACCTTTACGGTGGCCAATGTAGTCGCAGAAGTGCAGCGCCCTACTTTGGTCCTCGCTCACAACAAAACACTAGCGGCCCAGCTGTATTCGGAGTTTAAGCAGTTCTTTCCGAACAATGCGGTGGAGTACTTCGTCTCTTATTACGACTACTACCAACCGGAAGCCTACATTCCTTCCAGCGGGACTTATATCGAAAAAGACCTTTCCATTAATGAAGATATTGAGCGACTCCGTTTGAGCACCACCTCTTCCCTGCTCTCCGGTCGGCGGGATGTTCTCGTGGTGGCTTCCGTAAGTTGCTTGTACGGCATCGGAAACCCCGTAGAATTTCAGAAGAATGTAGTGCGCATCAAGCGAGGCGAAATTTTGGCGCGCACCAAGTTCTTGCAGATGCTTGTACAGAGTTTGTATTCCAGAACCACTGCCG
>CAZLGZ010000316.1:0-2224 GCA_964558965.1 uncultured Flavobacteriaceae bacterium | reverse complement strand
ACCTACGACCGATTCTTAACCTAAAAGAATCCGCCGATGTAGCTCTGTTTCGTCAAATAACCCAAGCCGTAGCGGAACTGACGAAGAAATACCAAGGAAGTTTTAGTGGAGAACACGGAGATGGAATTGTAAGAGCGGAGTTTATTCCGCTGATGATCGGGGAAGAGAACTACGAACTCCTGCGCGAGGTGAAGCGGCTCTTTGATCCCCTGGGAATCCTGAATCCAGGCAAAATTGTGGATCCTTATCCGATGGATAAAGCCTTGCGTTATGAGGTCGATCGTCAGGAACCGGAGGTGCAATCCTTCTTCGACTTTTCAGACAGTCTCGGTATCGTTCGTGCGACTGAGAAATGCAATGGAAGTGGTGATTGCCGAAAGTCTGCGGAGGCGGCTGGCGCCATGTGTCCCAGCTACCAGGCAACACGGGAAGAAAAAGACAGTACCCGCGCCAGGGCAAATGCACTCAGAGAATACCTCACCGAGCAAAACGCGGATCAGGAAGAGCTCAAAGAAGTATTGGATTTGTGTATCAGTTGTAAAGCTTGTGCTCGAGAGTGCCCGAGTAATGTGGATATGGCGGTTCTCAAGTCGGAAGTACAGTTTCAATACCAAGAATCTAAAGGCTATTCGACTCGGAGTAAGGCCTTTGCGTACAGCACCACCCTCAACCGGATGGCGAGTCGCGTACCCTTTTTATCCAATGCCCTGTACAAGAACCCTTTGAGTTCTGGGTTGATCAAAAAGGTCAATGGGATTGCACCCAAGCGAAAATTGCCCTTGGTGCACAAATTGGATTTTGAAAAGCTCAATAACCGCTTAAAAGCTCAGTTTTCTAAATCGGCGAAGAAAGAAGCGCTAGTCTTATATGTGGATGAGTTTACCCGCTATATGGATACGCAAATTGGCCAAGAGGCGCTTGAGCTTCTTTGGGGCTTGGGCTATTCCGTAGAAGTGGTTTATGGCGAGAGCGGACGAACTTTTTTATCAAAAGGCTTCCTTCGTCAGGCCAAACGATGTGCGGAAGAGAACCTCAAAACACTCACTCCTTATTTGGAGCAAGGAAAGCCTATTCTCGGGGTAGAGCCCTCCGCTTTACTAAGCTTTCGGGACGAGTATAACCGCTTCGGTTTACCCTCAGAACAAGTCCAAAAGCTTGCTAACAATAGCTTTTTGGTCGAGGAGTTCTTGGCCAAGCAGTTGGAAGCAGGGCATTTGTCCCCAGAGCAATTCACCTCGGAAGAAAAAGAAATTCAACTTCATGTGCATTGCCACCAGAAGGCACTGAGTGATTCCAAAGTCAGCTGCGATGTTTTAGGTATTCCGGCCAATTACAAGGTCCGTCTAATGCCCACTGGCTGTTGTGGCATGGCCGGGTCTTTTGGCTATGAAAAGGAGCATTACGAGGTCAGTATGAAGATAGGGGAGTTGAAGCTCTTTCCGAGGATTCGTAAACTTTCCAAAGAGGTGATTGTCGCGGCTAACGGAACCAGTTGTAGACACCAAATAGAGGATGGTACGGGCAGATTGGGATTACACCCTATTCAAATCCTGAATCGCGCTCTAGTTAATTCGTAGGGGAGGAAGGATCCAAATCTTCGCGCTCTACCTCTAAGTTCTTTAGTAATTCTTCTTTGTTGGTTATGGAGGCAATGAGTTCATTCATGTCCATTTCCTTCAATTCCTCGTCAACATAGAAGGGAGAAAGCTTGTCGTGGTTGTAGTGGTATACTCTCCAGCGTTTAAAACTATACTCCAAGGCGGTTAAGTTTTCTACCCAATCACCAGCGTTTAGATAGAGGGTCGAACCATTTTTATTTTCAATGATCTCCTTTCGGGGTTGGTGGATATGCCCGCAGACCACGTAGTCATAGCCATTATCAATAGCCAATTCAGCAGCGGTTCTCTCAAACTTACTGATGTATTTGCCAGCACCTTTAACACTGTTCTTTAGCCGCTTGGATAAGGAGTATTTTTCTCTTCCCATTTTAAGCAAGAACCAATTCACGATGCTGTTGATGCGAATGAGGAAGTCATAGCCATAGCCTCCCAATTTTGCCAGCCATTTCGCATTGCGGATAGAAACATCAAAGACATCTCCATGGAATATCCAGGCTTTCTTGCCATCAAGCTCCAGAACCAATTTATTAACGATCTGGATGTTGCCCATTGAGGTGTCCGTGAATTTCCGCAACATCTCGTCGTGATTGCCCGTGATGTAATAG
>CAZLGZ010000315.1:0-2256 GCA_964558965.1 uncultured Flavobacteriaceae bacterium | reverse complement strand
TGACCAAAATCATCAAGGCAATGGTCAAGCCTCGAACGATATCAAGGGCTGTCCAGCGGTTCATTTGACTTACTTCATTCATGTGATTCGTCAGTATTGTCTTCGGTAATTTCGGCTTTTGGAAGTGAAAAATAAAAGAGGCTACCCTCTCCCTCCGAACTTTCAAAATGCAATTCCCCTTTGTTGTTCTGCAGTACACGTTTGCTGAGGACCAATCCCAATCCGGTGCCTTTTTCTTTTTGGGTCCCCTTGGCGGACTTGATTTGCAGCTCCTTTAACAGATCACACTGTTTACTGGCCGGAATCCCTATACCACAATCCTTAATCTTGACGACCCAGTTATTCTTCTCTTCAACCGAAACCACAATGGGCTTACCTTTGGGAGGAGTGAATTTAATCGCATTGGAAATCAAATTACGCAATACCATTTCGATCTGATTAGGGTCCGCATAGACCGACACCTCCCCCTTGATTTGATTGTCAATCTCCAGCTCTTTCGCAGAGGCCATTGGTTTTAAAAATTGTATCACCTCCTTGGTCAGGGCACTAAAGTCAAAGTTCCTGGCCTGGGTCGATCGGCCCTGAAATTCTGAGGCACCCCAGTAAAGAAGATTATCGAGGGTGAACAGAATATGGTCCAAATTGTCATCGAGTTGATGAATCCCTTCTTTCAATTCCTTTTTTCCAAAAATGCGGTCCTTATAGAGCTTTATGGTAGCGTGAAAAGTGGTCAAAGGGCTTTTTAAATCATGGCCTACGACCGAAAACATCATATCCTTCTTGCGATTAATAAGCACCAATTCTTCCTCCCTATCACGCAGTTCATGATTTAGGCGATTTAATCTTTTTTGCTTGAGATAAAGTGGGATGAGCAAGGCGATAAGTAAGACGACAAGAAGTAGGCTCGTTCGAGTCACATTCTTTTGACGGATCTCCTTTTTCGCGTTCGCTTCTTGAATAGCTTGTTTTTCGGCATCAAATCGGGTTTTCACCCATAATAAGTTAAGTCGATTAGTTTTTTGCACCTCCGCCAACGAATCGGCTAAACTCCGATAGATTTCTAAATAGGCCAGTGCGTCTGCATTGCGGCCTTCCGCCTTACTGATTTCGTACAGGAGTTCTTGCGCTTCCTTTTTAAGCAAATAGTCTGACTCCATCACACTAGAGGTCATGGCATTCTGCGCGTATTTTTTTGCCTCTTTCAATTGGCCCTTTCGAAAAACCGTCTTGCCCATATCTACCTGCAAAGAGGTCAAAGACCGCTCGTCATCCAGTTGACGATGAAGGTCAAAGGCCTGCAGGTAAAGTTGTTTCGACTCTTCAAACCGATCGGTCTCGTAGTAGATCAGACCTTTAATCTGGAGAGCAGTGGCGAGCCAAACTAGCTCCTCTTCTGCCTTAAAAACAGGTATCGCCTTCTCTAAGTAGTCCAAGGCCAGCCGATATTCACCCTGTTCCATATAGGCATCGGCTAGGTTGGTATAGGTTTGCGCTGCGCTAACCGGATCGCCCAGAATTTCATTGTAAGACAAGGCGTTTTGGAAGTAACGCATCGCCGTATCGTATTCCGCGTGGTCCGCGTACAGAAAAGCAATGTTTTCGTGGGCTATGGAAAGAACTCTGGCGTTTTCTTCTTTCTTCTTCTCCCCCATATCGATCACTTTGAGCAGTGCCAATAATTCTTTACCCTTATCATCCAAGTAATAATACTCGTCACTAATCCAAATAAGCGCCTTTAAATGCAAAGAGGAGAATCCTTCTTTTTCGGCTATTCGCAAGGCCTTTTGGTATTGGTTCAAAGCTTCCTCACTAGCACCCTCTTCAGAGTAGTAATAACCGTAATTCCTGAAAATCAGGGTTTGTACGTAGGGAAGGTTTAGTCTGCTTGCCTTCAGCTCTTTTTCAGCCCACTCCGTGTAATAAAAAAGACTATCACTGTTCTTAAATCGAAAATCATGTCCATAGTCAATCAATGCGCGAATTATGCTGGAATCCCTCGCGGGTTGCGCCCAGTCATAAGCCGAGAGTATTCTTCTTATACTGTCTTGCTCTTGCTTAGGAAAGGCCAAGCAAAATGTAGAAAATCCCAGCAATAGTATTGAATGCAGATACTTCCTCATGGAAGTACTCAAGATAAAGCAGAACAATTAATTCTTCGCCCAAACCGAAAAAATCTGATCCTCCTTAATGCTTGGGTTGCGAAAAGAATACCTACCTTCCCGCCTACACCCAATCCTTTTTATGTTAGCCGAATAT
>CAZLGZ010000314.1:0-2266 GCA_964558965.1 uncultured Flavobacteriaceae bacterium | reverse complement strand
GAGGAACTGGTTGAAAAAGCCAGCAATTGTGCGGGACTCATCTGCTTCAGAAACCAGAAGGGGTTCTTTCGGGCGAATAATCCCACCAAAGTGATGTAGAATACAATCATTAGGAGCAGTCCAAGAACCACCACACCCGCGTATTTGAGTAGCGCATAGAGAAGATCAGGATCACTGGAAGAAACTACTACATTGGCCAATAGAGCAAAGACCGCATATGGGGCCATCAGCATGATCAAGTCCACCATTTTAAGCACCACATCATTCAAAGAATCAAAAAAGTCCTTTAGTGGGCGGGCTTTTTCTTCTCCGATGAGTAGCATCGACAAGGCAATGAGAATCGTAAATACAATCACCTGTAGCATGTTCCCGTTGTCCGAGAAGGCCTTAAAAGCATTGCTGGGAACCATATCCACCAAGAACTGCAGAGGTCCACTGTCTTTTTGTTTGCTGGCTTCGGCTAATTTGGACTGAACTCCAGCAGCATTGGAATAGGTTTGTTCCAATTTGGCTACCGTAGCTTCCGAAATACCGTCTCCTGGCTTAAGGACATTAACCAAAATCAAACCAATCGAAATGGCAACGACCGTGGTACCTATATAGGTGAGCATGGTCCGCACACCGATGTTTCGAAACTTCGAAATATCCTTGAGGTCCGAAATACCCTTAATCAAGGAGGCAAGAATAAGTGGAATAGCGATCAATTTCAGCAAATTGACAAAGATGGTTCCTAAAGGTTGTATCCAATCGGCTACAATGCCTGGGCCCCACTCCACTTGGGTCATCCCAAAACCAAAGGCGATGCCCAAAACCATTCCGACTAATATTCTCCAGTGTAATGCCATAAATCTTATTTAAGTAATTCTTGTGGTTGCGCTCGGGAAGATAGCATTTTGTGATCAATCCACGTCAAAACGATCGGTGCGAGCGAGCAGACTAAAGTCGGCCAAGACCAGGGCGGCCATGGCTTCAACAATAGGAACCGCACGGGGAACAACACAAGGGTCATGTCTTCCTTTCCCCTGGGTTTCCACCGTATTGCCTTCAGAATCAATGGTGGTATAGGGCTGTAAAAGAGTTGCTACCGGTTTAAAGGCCACCGAAAAGAAGATGTCCATTCCGTTGCTGATCCCTCCTTGTACCCCACCGCTGTGATTGGTCTGGGTACTACCATCAGAATTAAAGGCATCATTGTGCTGACTACCTTTCATTTTGGCTCCTTCAAAACCGCTCCCGTATTCAAAGCCTTTAACGGCATTGATGGACAACATGGCTGCCCCCAATCGGGCGTGGAGCTTATCGAAAACCGGACTCCCAAGTCCCACGGGTACTCCGCTGATTCGGCAACTTATGACTCCACCGACGGTATCGCCCTGTTTTTTGATCTCTTTGATGTAAGTTTCCATTTGCGCCGCCGCTTCCGGGTCCGGGCAACGCACCGGATTACTCTCCACAAGGGTTAAATCCAGCTCATCAGCACTTTTGGTCAATCCCAAATCCCCTACCTGAGATACATAGGCCTGAATCTTTACATCGGGTAACAGCTGTTTAGCGATCGCTCCACCGACGACTCGACTAGCCGTTTCTCTCGCGGAGCTGCGTCCACCTCCACGGTAGTCACGAAAACCGTATTTTTTGTCGTAGACATAATCGGCATGTGATGGCCGGTAGCTGTCTTTGATGTGGCTGTAGTCTTTGGACTTTTGGTTGGTGTTGTGAATGGCAAATCCAATGGGAGTTCCCGTTGTTTTCCCTTCAAACAGTCCAGAATAAAATACCACCTGGTCTGGTTCTTTGCGTTGGGTGACAATTTTAGATTGTCCGGGCTTGCGTCTTTCCAACTCTTTTTGAATGGCCTCTACATCCAGTTCCAAACCAGCCGGACATCCTTCGAGAATACCGCCCAAAGCCGGGCCATGCGATTCACCAAAGGTTGTCAGCTTTAAAAGTGTTCCAAAACTATTTCCTGACATAAAAAAAGACTTGAAGGTCAAATTTAAATTTTAATTCTTTGAAACAACTCGTTTCTAGGGGCTAACTTTAACTTAACAATCGGTATATTTCTGTAATCTATGCTTAACCGAATGCTCATGTTTAAATGATTCAGAATTGATTCGCATTTGAATTTTGGGCTTTTACTTTGCATAGTAAATGATTAGAAGTTGAAAAAGAGGAAGATAGATTTAGCGGTTATCTCGGATGTGCACTTGGGCACCTACGGCAGTAAGGCCGATGAGCTCATTGCTTACTTGAGTAGTATCCAGCC
>CAZLGZ010000313.1:0-2280 GCA_964558965.1 uncultured Flavobacteriaceae bacterium | reverse complement strand
TGAATTTTTACCTGGACGCCAGTATCCACGTGGCTCTAGCGGTTCTTGCCTTGTATTGGACGAGCGTCTATTTGTTAAACATACTGCCCAATTATTTATTAGCAGGTTTTCTCTTTTTTTCAACAATTGGCTATTACAACCTGGTCAAGTACGGTGGACACCTCAAAGTTCCGACTCAAATGGAGCCGACCAGCTTCGTTATGATCCGAACCCTCACCTTGGTCTCTCTCTTTTTGACCATGGTATTTAGTGTGCTTATTGATCTAAAATTGTACATCGTTCTCGGAATCCTTTTTGTGCTTGGGGTCCTTTACGTCATCCCTCTATTCCCTCAAAAGAAGAGTTTGAGAAGCTGGGGGATTTTAAAGATTGTTATTGTGGGCTTGGTTTGGACGGGAACAACCGTGGTCTTGCCGGTGGTTGATACGGGCATGCCCTGGCATATTGACTTGTTCTTTTTTGGCCTTCAGCGCTTTGTTTTGGTGCTGATTTTAATGATCCCCTTTGAGATTCGGGATATGAAGGCAGACTCTGCAGAACTACATACGCTACCGCAACGTTACGGGGTAGGACCTACCCAGTGGATTGGGTATCTTTTAATCCTGTTCCTGTTCGTGCTGACCTTTATGCGTAGTCGGTTTTCTGAAGGAGAAGTACTGGTGCGCCTGGGTCTGTCGCTTTTCCTTTTTGTCCTGATTTACTTTTCGCGAAATCAATCGGGAAGGTACTATGCAGGACTACTAGTAGAAGCTGTTCCGATTTTTTACTGCGCCGCTTTGTGGTGGGTTCTTTACGGACTGAAGTAGCCTAGTTGTTGCTCTTTTCCAATTCCGCCTTCATTTTCGCTTTTTCTTCCTCGCTGAGTATTTGGAGTTTGGACTCGTTACACAACTTGGTGAGCTTGGTGTTTTTGGTCGTGAATTGTTTACAGGTTTTGCAAATAAAAATGTGATACTTCAACTTGATAATTTCCATCAACGAAGCCTCCCGGTATTGGGATTTGTTGCAGATCTCTGCCGCTTGTTCACACGAAATTTTCATTTTAAAACCAACTTTGATTTAAACATCCCATGAGCGAGGTTCGCGCTCTATGGATCATTACCCACAGATTGGACGGATTTATACCCAACTCATTACAAATATCTTCTGTACTCATTCCCTGAATGGTTTTCATGGTGAAAACCCGGGATTGTTTTTTTGGCAATTTATCGATGCAGTTTTGAATGGCAAGGCCCAGTTCTTCATTTTCGATCTCCTGGTCTCCACCTTTGACAAAAGGATCTGCAACGCGTTCTTCGAGCCACTCTCCTTCGGCATCGGTCTGGTCGCTGTACTGGATACGGACTTCAGCCTTGCCTTTTTTGGAGTTGATCTTACGGTAGTGATCAATGACCTTCCGCTTTAGGATGGCGATAAGCCAGGTTCTTTCTGCGGCGTCCCCTTTAAAGTTCTTGGCCGAATTGAGTCCGGCGATAAAGGTTTCTTGAACAAGGTCTTTGGCGATTTCAACATCGCTGACCTTGCCTATAGCGTAATTAAATAGGTAATCGGCATGCAGCTCTACCCATTTGTCAGGTTGCAATTCATTTGCAATCATAGCAGATAGCAATTTTTAATGGCTGTGTTTAACCATTTAAAAGTATCTATTTATTATTTAATGCCTAGTGAGCTAGCAGATTTTACCTTTCTGTTAACGTAAACCAGCACGTTTTAAAAGTGCTTCTTGGTGAGGTTCTCGGCCTCGGAACTTGCGGTAGAGCTCCATTGGGGCTTGTGTTCCACCCTTACTTAAAATGTTCTCTTTAAAAGAGTCCGCGGTGGCCTGATCAAAAATACCGGCTTCCAAAAAGGCCTCAAAGGCGTCGGCATCCAGTACTTCAGCCCATTTGTAGCTGTAGTAGCCTGCGGAGTAACCGCCTTGGAAAATATGACTAAAGGCTGTACTCATACAAGCTTCAGCCACCGGTGGGTAGAGCGAAGCTTTTTCCATCGCCGCTTTTTCGAAGGCTTTTACATCCTCAATCGATGCGCGCTCGGTCGTGTGCCAGGCCATATCCAATAGCCCAAAACTAAGTTGGCGTACAGTCGCCAGTCCTTCCAAAAAGCTGCCCATGGCTTTGATCTTTTGAACCTCCTCCATAGGAAGGGCCTCTCCGGTCTCGTAGTGCTTCGCAAAAAGCGCAAGGGCCTCTTTTTCGTAGCACCAATTCTCCATGATTTGACTCGGTAGCTCTACAAAATCCCAGTAAACAGATGTGCCCGAAAGCCCAGGATAAGTGG
>CAZLGZ010000312.1:0-2287 GCA_964558965.1 uncultured Flavobacteriaceae bacterium | reverse complement strand
TTTTCGTGCTTTAAGTGGTACCTCCAGGAATCGAACCAGGGACACACGGATTTTCAGTCCGTTGCTCTACCAACTGAGCTAAGGTACCTAACCACGCTGTCAGGCAGCGTACCTTTTTCAAGGCGGGTGCAAATATAATTTTTATTACAGGATTATAAAACAAAAAAGGAAAAAAGGGGAAGAAATGCACGAAGTCCAGTATTTTTAAGGAACGCTAGCCGCACATTAGGAGTGAATTTAGTTGTCGATATAGGGAATACCCGCGTGAAGCTCGGGGTTTTTGAGAAGGATCGACTGGTTTTTGACCAGGTGGTGGATCACGATCTCTTGGCTACCGCAGTAAAGGCTCTTTTTGAGCGCTATCCGCAAATTGAGCACGGGTTTTTGGCTCGGGTGGGTCAGTGCAACGAGCGGCACGAAAAGGTTCTCAGTCTTTTCTGCTCCTTCAAACAGCTCAATACGGAAACCCGACTTCCCTTTGTTAACGATTACGATACGCCCGAAACTTTAGGAGTCGATCGTATTGCGCTGGTGGCAGGTGCGCACCACCATTACCCGCACCAAAATGCCCTGGTCATTGATGCAGGAACGGCTATCACCTATGATTTGATCACCGATAGAGGACATTATTTAGGAGGTACAATCGCTCCGGGATTGCAGATGAGGTACCGCGCCTTAAACGAGTTTACTGCTTCCTTGCCACTATTGGATCCCCAGCCCTACAAAGGCCTCTTGGGGCAGAACACCGAAGACAGTATTCACAGCGGGGTTTCTTACGCAGCCGTTTGCGAGATGGATGGTATGATCAATGCCTACAAAGAGCGCTTCCCACATTTAACAGTTATTTTAACAGGCGGAGACGCTCAATTTTTTGGTAAACGACTAAAAAATTCCATATTTGCCCATTCTAAAATTCTCTTGGAGGGCTTGAATTTCCTACTGGAATACAATAAATAGTAAATGTTGAAACGGTTTTTGTCGGCACTCTTCTGTGTGCTCTCGTTTGCCCTTTATGCGCAAAATGGTAGTATATCGCCTTATTCCTCCTTCGGAATCGGGGAAATCAGAGGACAAGCTACTGTAGAAAACCAGTCCATGGGTGGGCTGGCGATGTTCACCGACAGTATCCACGTCAACTTTCAAAATCCCGCCGCTTACGGAAACCTTCGAGTGACCAACTACGCTATCGGGATTTCTAGTCGAAACTTTACGTTAAAGGCTGATGGAGCAGACAACCAACGAGTTGCTGTTACTTCTCTTGATTATCTATCAGTCGGTTTTCCGGTCAGCCGCAAGGTTGCCGTTGGTTTTGGTTTGCAACCGCTTTCTTCTGTTGGTTACAACTTGCAACAAGAAACCGTAAACATGGATAACGATACCGTAGTCAACGCCTTTGATGGGGCAGGGGGTATCAGCCGGGTTTTTCTTTCTGCTGGATACCAACCCATTCCCAATTTAAACGTTGGAGCTTCGGTTCGCTACAATTTTGGTGAAATTACCAACGACCGTATTCAGAGTGTACAGGACGTTCAATTCGGAACCTTGGATGAGCGTACCTCCAATGTGAATGGATTTGACTTCAACTATGCGGTTACCTATACCCCGATGATTTTGAAGAACCGCTACCGTCTTCACTCCTATGTGGGAGTCGATACACAGGTTAACCTGAATTCAGAAAATACGCAGCGAATTGGTTCGTTCTCTCTAGTAAACGGTTCAGAAATCGAAGTCATCGATGTGGATTTGGCCTCTCAGGGACTTGCGAGAACAACCGTTACCCTTCCAACCACCTTTAGTGTTGGGCTTGGACTTGGGGTAGATAAGCAATGGTTTGGAGGTTTGGAGATCCGTTCTCAGGACTACAGTGAATTCCAAAACACCTTCTTGCGTCTAGAAAACGTCGAGTATGGTCAGGCCAGTACAGTGATTCTAGGAGGGTACTACATTCCGGACTACAATGCTTTATCGGGGATCTATAACCGTATTGTTTACCGTGCGGGAGTTCGTTTTGATAAAACAGGACTTTCGGTAAACGGAGAAGAAATTAATAATTTTAGCATCTCTCTGGGTATGGGTATCCCCATGGGAGGTTCAATTACCGACCGATTTTCCAACTTAAACCTCGGTGTTGAATTCGGAAATCGCGGTACAACGGCAGCCCAATTAGTGAAAGAAAACTATTTTGGCATCAAAATTGGGTTATCCTTAAATGATCGCTGGTTTATTAAGCGAGTGATCAACTAAATATTGAAAATATTGTACATTAACCACTTAATTGCACAATCAT
>CAZLGZ010000311.1:0-2298 GCA_964558965.1 uncultured Flavobacteriaceae bacterium | reverse complement strand
AGGCATGGTTTGCCGTCAATAAGAATTTTGATAAGATCAACGCGGCCGAATCCACCGCCAATAAAGACTCGGTTTACCATTACTACCGGGAATTGATAGCTCTTCGAAAAGAAGAAATGGTCTTGGTTTATGGCGACTTTAAAGACCTGGATACGGAACACCTCGAAGTCTTTGCTTACACCAGAATCCTAGGCGAAGAAAAGGTACTGGTCCTGCTCAATTTCAGCGATACGGAAACGACTTACCCTCTGCCTGAAGGCATGAACATCCAGCAAAAGCTCAAAGGAAATTACACCCCAGAAGGGTATTCCGGGGTGCTGCAACCGTGGGAGGCTGGGATCTTTCGTTTGTCTTAAGGAGTCAGATATTGATCAATACTGATGTTACGACTGCGGTTGTTGGCGTCCTTAACCGCTTCGAGCATTTCATCCAAGCGCTTTCGGTCCAGGTATTTGCCTTGGGTAAAGACGGCCTCAATTTTTTCAGCATTGCGAACATCTTCTAAGGGATTGGCGTTGAGCAATACCGCATCCGCCAATTTGCCTACCTGAATGATTCCCGTATTGTGGCCCATCCATTCTGAAGCATTAACGGTGGCCATCCGATATATCTTTGAAGGCTCAAGTCCAATGCGATCCAAGGACCACAATTGTTCGTGAAAAGAGAAGCCAGGAACCGTACAGTATCCGTTCGAATCGGAACCCGTAACCAGTTTAACTCCGTTTCGGTCGAGCGCTCTAGTAATAACATCAATGGATTTGATATAGGTCCCCCAATAAAGTCGGGCCCGTTCTTGCCCGTCCGTATCGGTGTTGGAGGTGTCTTCAAACTTATTTTCACCCGGCAACCAGCCTCTTCTAAAGCGCGAGCCTTCTACCACTCCCGGATTGGCATATTCCAATTCGATCCCTTTTAGATAAGTTTCCAAATCTAAATCCTGCTGTAAAATACCCGTGTAGTAACCCGAGGTTGAGCAAACCGTAATATCCGCTTCCTTCAAGCGAAGCGCAATGCTATCGGCACGCCCAGCTACAAATGCCATATAAGCATCAATATTATCATAGAAGACCTCTCTCATCCCCCCAAAGTCAACAAAGGAGTTCTTAGAGAGTTCTTCTACGTGAGCGACTCCAGACTGACCAGAGGTGTACAAACCTTCTATCCCAACCTCATAGGGCAGATGGCCTGTTACAGGGATGCTCTGCACCTTGGCCTCTTCCATAATTGCATAGTAAACCTCCTTACTTGGAGCATAGGATTTAATGGCGTCATACCCCTGCTCCTTAAACTTGCGTACCGCTCTTCGCGCCTTTTCTGGTGTATTGTAGCGCCTGTTACCAAAGAAGGTTTGAATCCAGGGATAAAAGCCCTCTCGCGTACTCATACCTCCTGCAGCGATATACAAGCGAGGACTCAACGCCCCTTCTTCCGCCTCCTTCTTCCACTCCAAATAAGTCCCCTCAGGAAGAGAGTTCATATTGGCGATACTGGTAACCCCATTCGCCAAATACAGCAGAAGGTCATTTTTACTTCGGTGAAGGTGGGTATGGGCATCGATAAGACCCGGGATCAGAAACTTTCCGCTACCGTCGATCACTTGAAATTCGTTTGGGATTTCTTCGTCGGGCCCTATGGCTACAAAAAGCCCCTCTTTCATAAGAACCGTCTGTGGTTCACTGAGGCTTTCGCAGTCTGGCGAGAGCACCCTTACATGAACTATGGCGAGAGCGCCCGGTTCAGGATTGAAGCGTTCTGCATCGACAAGCTCGGTCAAAGCACCGCTGTGAAATTGAATTTGTCTTTTTACTCCGAGGCAGGAAACCACGGTGGTTAAAACCAGGAGTACTCCCAGGTACTTCCCTACTCTTTTTACTGTTTTGCGTTTCATGATTGATGAATTTAATTAGGCCGCAAATCAATAAAATGGAGGTGTCACGAGCGTCTTTTTGCTTCCAAAGAGACAAATTCAGGGGGAATTGGATAGATTTTTTCGGTAAGTAGATGGAGAAACACCGACCTCCTCTTTAAAGAGACGGTAGAAACTTGCTTTGGATTTAAAACCACATTCAAAAGCGACACTCTCGATGGTGTAATGCTGACTTTTGGCTTCCCCAATTTTATGTTTGAATTCCTCTAGGCGATAGGCGTTGACAAAGCGGTAAAAAGAGGTCTTCATTCCCTGATTCAATAAACGCGAAAGCTTTTTATCGGTCGTTCCCAAAACCTCCGCCAATTCATTTAAGGTCAACTCTTCATTCAAGAAGGGTTTTTCTTTTTCCATAAGTTCAATCAAATCGG
>CAZLGZ010000310.1:0-2321 GCA_964558965.1 uncultured Flavobacteriaceae bacterium | reverse complement strand
ATTAGCTTACATGGCAAATATATATCCAAAAGACAGTACTATGCAAAACAAAGTACTGTAATTTAACAAAGTATTAACATTTCAATACTAGCCTAAAATGACCTACTTTCGAGCAAACTTCCCGTATGAAAGCAGCTCAGTTCAATCGTTTCTCCTTTTTCAAATTGCCTAGTGCCTGGTGGTGTGGGGTGCGTTTGAGAACCATAACTAAAGAGGAGGCTAGCGTTACGGTTACCCATCGCTGGTTCAATCAGAACCCCTTTAAATCGATGTTTTGGGCCGTGCAGGGGATGGCTGCTGAATTGAGCACAGGAGCGATGGTGATCGATCAAATCCGCGACAGCGGAAAGTCGATTTCGATGCTTGTCGCGAACAACAAGGCCAACTTTTCAAAAAAAGCCACCGGTAAAATTACCTTCGTTTGCAAGGACGGTCACAAATTAGCCGATGCGATTGACAAGGCTATTGAGACCGGTGAAGGTCAGACCGTTTGGATGCAGTCGATCGGTACCAATACCGAAGGAGTAGTGGTTTCTACCTTCGATTTTGAATGGACTTTGCGTTTACGTCAAAAGAAGTAGGCCCTTAAGAAGCGGCGGCAATCTTCCTTTTTTCCAGTTCAGCACGAACTTCATTCGCCATTTTCTCATCCACCGAGTATCGGCTCATGATCCACATGGCTAATAATGTACCGACCATAGGGAAACCTGAGAAGATTAAACGCAGGCCTGTGATGGCGGAATCGGTTTGAACAGATGCTTCAGAATCGAATCCAACCAGCCACATAAATAAACCGGCCAATCCTCCTGCAAAGGCAAATCCAACCTTGACCATCCACCAGTAGATGGCACCCAATTGGCCTTCACGTCGAAGTCCTGTATTGAGCTCATCCAAATCAATGACATCAGCAGTCATGGACATCATGATGGTAAAGAGACTTCCAATTCCAAAAGAAAAGAAAGGCAGAGCGTAGAGGAACATATAGGGCTTGCCGGGAACCATAAAGAACCACAGCATAATGTAACCGATCAGGGAGATGGCTTGCCCCATCATAAAGGCTTTTTTCTTCCCCATCGCTTTGGACATACGGGTGATGATAGGGATCACCATAAAGGTGGTGAACAAAGCCCCGACGCATCCAAAAAGCGTAGGCCACAGCCCGGCTGCTCCAGCATCTCCTTTAAAGAGGTACCAAACGATAATAAAGAAAGAGAAACTCGCGACGGTATTGAAGCTGTTGTAAATCAAAAAGGTGGCGAAACAAATTTTGCGGAAGGCCGGAATGCTAAAAGCCGCTTTAATTCCAGCAAAGATTTCGCCGAAGCTCCCCAAAACTGATTTTACGGTGAGCTCTTTGTAGTCTTCGTTTACGGTAGACTTGGTTTTGATAAAAAGGGCGGGAACCATAGCGAAGAGGGTGCAGGCAATACCAACATAGATAGCCAATTCCCTTGTCGCCACATCAGCCGATTCGAACCATTCGGGGTCGTACATGACCACCCACAACCAGGGGGCCAAAACCCAGGCCCATTGCCCAATCCACTGAGCAACCGCCATGATATGCGTACGCTCATGGAAGTCTGTACTCATCTCGTAGCCCATGGCCACATAGGGTACACCGAAGATGGTAATCCCCAGATAAAAGCCAAAAGACCACAACAGAAAATAGGTGAAGTTATAATCCAGGCTGTTTTCGCGGTAGAGTTGCCACATGGCAATAAAACAGATCCCCATCACAATGGAGCCAATAAGAACGTATTTCCGCCGTCTACCCCAGGTCGACTTCGTATTGTCCGAGATAAAACCCATCAGCGGATCTGTGATGGCATCAAAAATCCGAGGCAAGAAAAAGAGCACTCCCCACATCCAGGGTGGAAAGCCCAGATCTTGGACCAAAACAACCATAAATACACCCAATGCTGCGGGGAACATTTGATTGGCTAACATGCCGATTCCAAAAGCCACTTTTGCGCCGAAAGACACCTTGCCGCCATCGGATTGTAGGGATTCACTCATTGCGAAGAATTACAATTTTTCAAACAAGATTTTAATTATACACAAAAATCATGGATCAAAAAAGAAAGGACCGAAATCCTGGAGGAATTCTTTTGCACTTTCCAGAAATTACGATCTTTACTTTTCATCCCCCTGAAGACTTGAAGGGCATTCAATTAAAAAACGAAAACATGGAAAATCACGAAATCGATTACGAAATATTTGGAGAAGAGATGCAGTACGTCGAGGTAGAGCTCGATCCGGATGAAGCGGCGATTGCCGAGGCCGGAAGCTTTATGATGATGGACAGCGACATCAAGATGGAT
>CAZLGZ010000309.1:0-2323 GCA_964558965.1 uncultured Flavobacteriaceae bacterium | reverse complement strand
AACCGGGAGGCCCGGATCAATGTAAAACTGGTCTCGGAAATCGGGGTAGGAACCATTGCGGCAGGAGTGGCCAAAGCCAAAGCCGATGTCATCCTGATTTCTGGTCACGATGGAGGAACAGGAGCTTCTCCTCTGACCTCATTGAAACACGCCGGCCTGCCTTGGGAACTCGGTGTTGCCGAAGCCCAGCAAACCTTGGTTATGAACGACCTGCGCAACCGGGTGGTTTTGGAATGCGACGGTCAATTAAAAACCGGTCGCGATGTTGCCATTGCCTGTCTATTGGGTGCAGAGGAATTTGGTTTTGCTACCGCTCCCCTAGTCGCCTCCGGTTGCGTAATGATGCGGGTCTGTCACTTGAACACCTGCCCGGTAGGGATCGCAACGCAAAATCCGGAGCTGCGTAAAAAGTTCAGCGGTAAACCAGAGCACGTGGTCAACTTCATGTACTTCGTCGCTCAGGAATTGCGCGAAATCATGGCCAAACTCGGTTTTAGAACCGTCGAAGAAATGGTTGGGCAAGTGCAAAAACTCGATCGCAAGCCAGCGATAGACCATATGAAAGCCCAGGGGATCGACCTTTCGCCTATTTTACACCGTCCCAAAGTAGGGCCGGATGTCGCCTTGTGCAATACCGAAAAACAAGAGCACGGGATTGATAAATCCATCGAGTTCGATATCATCGCAAAAGCCCACCCAGCGCTTTTCCGCAAAGAGAAGACCAGCCTCGAATTCGGAATCAAGAATACCGATCGGGCCGTCGGAGCGATTATCAGTAACGAAATTTCTAAGATTTACGGAGCCGAAGGCCTGCCCGAAAACACCCTCAAGTTGATCTTTGAAGGGTCCGCCGGGCAGAGCTTTGGGGCTTTTGCCACCCGAGGCCTGACCATGGTCGTCAACGGGAATACCAACGATTACTTGGGCAAAGGGCTTTCCGGAGCCCGCTTGGTAGTCAAGGTACCCGAAGAATCCACCTTGGTTCCCGAAGAGAATGTCATTACCGGGAATGTCTGCTTGTACGGTGCAACCAGCGGAGAAACCTACATCAATGGAAAGGCAGGAGAGCGCTTTTGTGTGCGTAACTCCGGTGCTCGTGCCGTCGTTGAAGGAATCGGAGACCACGGCTGTGAATACATGACCGGGGGTGTGGCCGTCATCCTTGGCGAGTTCGGAAGGAACTTCGGTGCTGGGATGAGCGGAGGAATCGCTTATATCTACGATCCAAAGGGCCAGCTTGCCGAAAACTGCCAGAACCCGGATCTAAACCTACTTCCCCTTGAGGAAGAGGAAGACCAAAGCACTTTACAGGAGCTCTTGCAAAACCACTACCACCTGACCATGAGTCCTCTGGCCCAACGTCTGTTGGAAAACTGGGAAAGCGAGCGGCCTCATTTTGTCAAGGTGTTACCAGAAGAATACCGCCAAGCCCTACAACGCTTGGAGGAAGAGCGATCAGTTGAGCAATAGTGGAAACAGAATAGAAGAAACATGGGAAAGACCACTGGATTTTTAGAGTACAAGAGAAAAACGGAAAGCTCCCTTCCTGTTGAGGAAAGGACCTCCCACTATAAAGAATTCACCAAGAAATTACGCCCGAAGGAACTGCAAAACCAAGGGGCTCGGTGCATGGATTGCGGTATTCCTTTTTGCCATAGCGGATGCCCGCTCGGGAATTTGATACCGGATTTTAACGACGCCGTATACCAGGAAAATTGGGAGGAAGCGGCACAGATTTTACACTCGACCAATAACTTCCCGGAATTTACCGGGCGCCTCTGCCCAGCTCCTTGTGAGGAAGCCTGTGTCTTGGGAATCAACGAAGATCCGGTGGCCATTGAGACCATCGAAAAAAATATCGTCGAACGCGCCTTTGCCAAAGGCCTGATCGTTCCCAAACCTCCACAGCACCGAAGCGGAAAACGCATCGCCGTGGTTGGCTCTGGTCCTGCAGGGCTAGCCGCAGCTCAACAGCTCAACCGGGCCGGTCACGAGGTAGTGGTCTTCGAACGAAGCGAAAAACCCGGAGGCCTCTTGCGCTACGGTATCCCTGATTTTAAACTTGAGAAAAAGATCATCGATCGCCGGCTGGAGGTTCTTGAAAAAGAAGGTATAGAATTCAGAACCGGGGTGCATGTCGGTTTTGACATAAGTGCCAAAGAACTCCACAACGAATACGACGCCGTATTGCTCAGTGGAGGAGCCTCTGTCGCCCGAAGTCTTTCTATTGAAGGCATGCACTTAGACGGAGTACATCAGGCCATGGATTTTCTTTCGCAATCCAATCAACGGGTATCTGGAGAATTGGGTTCCAAAAAGAACG
>CAZLGZ010000308.1:0-2348 GCA_964558965.1 uncultured Flavobacteriaceae bacterium | reverse complement strand
TTTTTGTTGGTTAGGCAGTAAACAACAGTAGCAGTCTTGTGCTAAGTCTTCAAACTCAAACAAAGGAAACAGCCCCATCTCTCCAAAGTCAATATCCTTGGATCGGCTCATCTGCAACCCGAGTTGCTTGTTGAGCTGAAAGGCTAAACGGAAGTCTGATAAGAGGCTGTGGATTCCTAGCCAAGCCGCTTCTTCTTCCTCTTCCCATTCCAGTTTAAGCGCTGTTGACATAGCTTTATCGGGGCTAAAGATACACGGATTACTTTAATCCAAATTCCATTTTAGCCGCAGATTTAGTAAGGAAATTTACGAAATCGATTGCGTTGAAGCCCTAGTCCTCCATTTTGTGCTGTAGAGCAAAATAGGCTCTTTTGGAAGCCTTCTCTTCGGCCTTCTTTTTGGAAGTCGCTCTCGCTTTGGCCAACATACGCTGGTCGATAAAGAGTTTTACGGCAAAATGGCGCACCGCATCGTTGCCGGTATCTTCGTAGACTTCGTACTGAAATGGCTTCTTCTGTTTCTGACACCATTCAATGACCAGACTCTTATAGCTCATCACCTTTCCCTCCAGCTGTTCAATGTCCACGTAGGGCTCGATCACCCGGTCATTGATAAACTTCTCACAGTATTTATGTCCTCTGTCCAGGTAAATTGCGCCGACGAGCGCTTCAAAAACATTTCCGTGAATATTATCTCCAAAGTGGTTCTGAGGAATACGACTCTCCACAAATTCAACCAGGCCTAAATCCTTTCCGAGTTCATTGAGGTGTTTTCGGCTAACGATTTTAGAACGCATCTTGGTCAAATACCCCTCATCGCCTTCCGGAACCCGGGTGTAGAGGTGTTTGGAGATTACGGCACCCAACATAGCGTCTCCCAGAAACTCCAGGCGTTCGTAGTTCTTTGGGTTACCGTACTCGTCCTTTAGATTGAGAGAGCGGTGTAAAAAGGCTCGTTTGTAGTGCTCCAGGTTACGCGGCTTGAACCCCAGTATTCTTCTCATCTCCAAAAAAAAATCCCCATCCGATTTCGAATGGGAATTAAATATGTGAGACGAAAACTTCATGCGGTATTAGCTGAGTTTTCTGAATACTAAGCAAGCGTTATGACCTCCAAAACCGAAGGTATTACTCATGGCAACATTGACTTCCCTTTCTTGGGCTTTGTTCAATGTCAGGTTGAGAGAAGGATCAATATTTTCATCCACCACGCTGTGGTTGATGGTCGGTGGAACCAAGCTGTGTTTCATCGCCATAAGCGAAGAAATCGCTTCGATCGCTCCGGCCGCTCCAAGCAAGTGACCCGTCATGGACTTGGTGGAGTTGATATTGATGTTGGAAGCGTGCTCTCCAAACACTTTAGAAATCGCCTTTAATTCCGCGACATCTCCCAGTGGTGTGGAGGTTCCGTGGGTGTTGATGTGATCCACTTCTTCCGGTTTAATTCCAGCATTCTCCAGGCAGTTCTGCATCACGCGAACAACCCCAATCCCATCGGGATGCGGTGCGGTCATGTGGTAGGCATCACTGGACAAACCTCCCCCGATAACCTCAGCGTAAATCTTGGCTCCTCGGGCTTTAGCGTGCTCGTATTCTTCCAGAATCAGGGCTCCTGCTCCTTCTCCTAAGACGAACCCGTCGCGGGTCGCATCAAAAGGACGAGAGGCACTCTCTGGACTTTCATTTCTTGTAGACAGGGCATGCATGGCATTAAATCCACCCATCCCAGCAATGGTGACGGCTGCTTCACTTCCTCCGGTAACCACTACATCACAATGACCCAAACGAATGTAATTCAGGGCATCGATCATGGCATTGGCCGAAGAGGCGCAAGCCGAAACAGTCGTGTAGTTAGGCCCCATGAACCCGTGTTTGATCGAGATATTACCCGGAGCAATATCGGCAATCATTTTAGGGATAAAGAAAGGGTTGAAGCGGGGAGTTCCTCCGCCTTCAGCATAACCAATCACTTCGTTTTGGAAGGTTTCAAGACCTCCAATTCCGGCACCCCAGATCACTCCGGTGCGGAACTTATCTATTTTGTCGAGCTCCAGTCCTGAATCGACAATTGCCTCATCAGAACTCACCAGCGCATATTGCGCAAAGCGGTCGAGCTTACGGGCTTCTTTGCGATCGAAATGATCGGTCGCTACGAAGCCTTTTAATTCACAAGCAAATTTGGTTTTGAATTTCTCTGTATCAAAGTAGGTAATCGGAGCCGAGCCACTTTTTCCATCTCGTAATCCGTTCCAGTACTCTTCCAAATTGTTCCCGATGGGAGTCAAAGCCCCCATTCCTGTCACAACTACTCGCTTTAGCTGCATGAAACCAGTATTAAATAGACTTGAA
>CAZLGZ010000307.1:0-2357 GCA_964558965.1 uncultured Flavobacteriaceae bacterium | reverse complement strand
TGTTGAAAATGGCTGCCAAAACCAAGGTACCCTTTGTCTTGCAAGAGCAGAACTCGTATGCTGGGGTAACCAATAAGCTACTGGCGAAAAGCGCCTCCGTCATCTGTGTGGCCTACCCTCAAATGGAGCGGTTTTTTCCGGCTGATCGCCTGGTGCTTACCGGAAATCCAATCCGAAAGGATTTATTGAAACCTTTACCGGCGCAGGTCGAAGCTCTGGAAGCTTTTGGTTTGGATACCGCTAAAAAGACCGTCTTGATTTTGGGCGGAAGCCTGGGAGCTCGACGCGTGAATCAATTGATCGAAAAAGAGCTCCCCTTCTTTGAAGCCCAAGGGGTTCAACTGCTGTGGCAGTGTGGAAAGCTCTATGCCGATGATTATAAAAAATACAGCCGAGAATCCGTTCAGGTCATGCCCTTTGTGGATCGCATGGATCTGGCCTATGCTGCGGCTGACATCATTATTTCCAGAGCCGGTGCCGGTTCTGTATCTGAATTAGCTCTAGTCGGAAAGCCCTTGCTTTTGATCCCTTCTCCGAATGTTGCGGAGGATCACCAGACGAAGAATGCCCAGGCAGTCGTCGAGGTGGGTGGGGCCAAAATGCTGAAAGAAAGCGAACTCAATAGCCACTTCCAAGAATGTATGGAGGAGCTTTTGACCGACGCCACTTTACAACAGAATTTGCAAGAAGGCATTCGCCGTTTTGCCCGTCCACAAGCGACAGAAGACATCGTGGACGAAATCGCTAAACTCTTGCCCGCCTCATGAAACAAGTCCTGCGACATATCGACAGCTTGTACTTCATCGGTATTGGGGGCATTGGGATGTCTGCCTTGGCTCGCTATGCCAAGCAGTTGGGTTTGCGGGTTGCCGGTTACGACCGGGTACAGACCGCATTGACCCAAGCCCTGGAAGGGGAGGGAATTGCGATTGATTATGACATTAGACCGGAACAGCTGGAGGACGCCTTTAACCAGGCCGATAACTGCTGGGCCATTTATACCCCGGCGGTGCCCACCTCCAATGCTTATTTCGCGCATTTCGAGATGCAAGGGGTTCGCTTGATGAAGCGAGCTGAACTTTTGGGCAAACTCACCGAACACACACAGTGTTTGGCAGTGGCCGGAACCCATGGAAAGACGACAACGTCCGCCATTTTAGCGCACCTTCTCAATGTCCACAAGCAGGACTTTGTCGCCTTTCTGGGTGGGGTATCCGAAGATTTTCAGAGCAACTTCTTGATGAAGGGTCATACCTATTCGGTGGTCGAAGCCGATGAGTTTGATCGTTCCTTTCTGCATCTTTCGCCTTCTCACGCCTGTGTAACCCACATGGATGCCGATCACCTCGATATATATGGCGATCCCAAGGCCATAGAAGAAAGCTACAAGGCCTTTGCCGAAAAACTAAGACCGGGAGGTCAGTTGATCGTGCGCCAGGGCTTACCTCTAGAAGGATTGAGTTATGGGTTTGAGAAGGGAGCCGATTACCAGCTCCTCAACTTGGAGATTGTCGATGGTGGTTACCGCTTTGATTTTCTTACCCCCAAAAAAGAATTTAAAGGAGTGCGCTACTACAAACCTGGTCGCCACAATGTCCTCAATGCAGCAGCGGCCTGGGCGTTGGCGGATCAGATCTGTCCGGCCATGGATTTTTCTGAGGCCTTGGCAGGGTTTAAAGGAGTAGAGCGTCGCTTCAGCTATGTGGTGCGCGAATCGGACTTTGTTTTTATCGATGATTACGCCCATCACCCCACCGAGATCGATGCGGTGTACGAAGCGGTGAGCAAGTGGTATCCTAAAAAGAAAACCCTGGTGGTATTTCAGCCTCATTTGTTCAGTAGAACCCAGGATTTTGAAACCGAATTCGCGGAGAGTTTAAGCCGTTTTGAGGCGGTCTTTTTGATGGAAATTTATCCAGCCAGAGAAGAGCCCATTCCTGGAGTAACCTCTTCTGCGCTCCTCGAAAAAGTAAAAGCTCCAACCAAGGCGTTGGTCGCCCGAGAGGCTTTGATCGATGAAATTAAAAACTACCAGCCCGAGCTCCTGTTGATGCTCGGAGCAGGAGATATAGGAAAAGAAGTAAGAACCGTAAAAAACGCCTTGGGATATGAAGCGTAAAACCGCCTTTTGGGAATTGGGATTGCTCGCCGTGATCGTCTTGGGATTGTACGGATTTGCGGGGCACAGATATCAACTCCGTGTCGTAGAGGATATTGAGGTTAAATTCCTTGGAGACAATAACTTATATATTACGGAAGATGCCGTTGATAAGTTGTTGATACAAAATCATGGAAGCCTAAGAAACCTCCCTGTAGATCAGATAGTTTTGAATACCATAGAAGAGGAAATCAACGCC
>CAZLGZ010000306.1:0-2372 GCA_964558965.1 uncultured Flavobacteriaceae bacterium | reverse complement strand
CTCAGAAGTCGAGCGTCTGTGGGAAGAAGGGAAGCACGTTATTTTTGATATCGATGTCGCTGGCGGGCTTCGGCTAAAAGAACATTTTCCGGAGCGAACGCTTTCTGTTTTTGTGCAACCCCCCAGCATGGATATCCTTCGAGAACGTTTGGAGGGACGCTCTACCGAATCGGCCGAGAAGATTGAAATGCGACTCGCCAAAGCAGCTCAGGAGCTCGAAACCGCCCCTCAATTCGATTATCTTTTGCTCAACGAGGACCTGGAAGTGGCTCTTAAAGAAGCCTATTTGGTTGTCGAGCAATTCCTTAATTCTTAAAGGAGTCAGGATGAAAAAGGTGGGCTTATTTTTCGGAACCTTCAACCCCTTACACATCGGCCATTTGATCTTGGCCAACCACCTGGTACAGGAAACCGATTTGGAAGAAGTCTGGTTTGTCATCACGCCCCAAAGCCCTTTTAAAAAGAAAAGCAGCCTTTTGGACAACCACCACCGGTACCAAATGGTCTTTGAAGCGGTGGAGGAGTTTCCACACCTCAAGCCCAGTAAAATCGAGTTTGATTTACCCCAGCCCAACTACACCATCAACACCTTGGTTCACTTGGAAGAAAAATATCCTGAAGGGTATTCTTTTCAGCTCATCATGGGAGAAGACAACCTCAAAAGCTTCCGTAAATGGAAGAACTATGAAGAAATTCTGGCCCGCTACGAATTGCTGGTGTACCCGCGTCTGTCGGAAGGTGCTGTGCCCGAAGACCTACAAGATCACCCGGCAATCCACCGTATTGAGGCTCCCATTATTGAAATCTCATCCACCCTGGTTCGGCGCATGCACAAAGAAGGAAAAGACGTTCGGCCCATGCTTCCCGTTGCTGTTTGGAAGTTTATGGACCAA
Source organism: uncultured Flavobacteriaceae bacterium (assembly GCA_964558965.1). Classification (GTDB taxonomy): domain Bacteria; phylum Bacteroidota; class Bacteroidia; order Flavobacteriales; family Flavobacteriaceae; genus Aureicoccus. The sequence continues at coordinate 1,479 of CAZLGZ010000306.1, read as the reverse complement.
ATGAATTTTTATCGATAGTTATCACTCGTTCGGAATCAACAGGTCACTCCCGAGAAACTTATTATCGCTGTTGTAGTACCAATCCCGCTTTTTAGGCATCTTAATGCCCTTGATGTCCTCTAAGCCAGAAAGAAGAATGTACTCTCCGTCATTTTTGCTTTCGTCGTGGTAAAACTGATAAACCTCCATGGCGTAGGTTTCCGGGTCAAAGTAAAAATACCAGGTGTCCTTACCCACCTCTTGGTCGTAACTCACCTTAAGCACCAGGTAACGCTTCCCTTTAAAGCGTCTCTTTGTGACTTTTGGATCAATAATGGTTCCCGGATCCTTGAGTTTCATCGGCAGGCCATAGAGGTAAGTATAGTAGTCCTTCATCATACTTCCTCGATCGCAATTCAGGCGGTACTGTTCTTTGACCTCATCAGAGAACTCGGTTTCCCCATTAAAGTAAATCGCACAGTTCTCGGGCGAAATGGAATAGCGGTAGTTCACCTCTCCTCTTTCGACGGCCAAATCAAACAACTGCTTCGGAAAATCCATTTGAATACTGCTGGTTCTTACCGGGCGATCCGGGGTCGTCATTTGGACCACAAATGCGGCTTGAAAGTCTTCCCAGGCTCCATTGGGGTCGTGGTAAGCAATGGCTTTCGCTAAGAGTTCCTCTCCGGTAATTTCTTGAGCATTTAAGCTTAAAAGACCTGCAAAGGCACAGCATAGGCCACACAAAAGACGTGCTTTCATAAAAAGGGTTTTGATTAAAGGTAGTAGAAAAGGAGGAATGTGAGTTATTCGTCCTCCGGCTTATCGATACGGATAGGCTCAACCGTGCTGTCGTGCTCGCTGTAATACAACTCCAATAAATCCATGGCCGCCTCAATCATGTCCTTGCTTTCTCCAAGCAAAGAGAAGTAGAGCGTGGTGTTTTTCGGGCTGGATTCCTCCGTACGCGTCCGGGCAACCTGCTGCTCAATCTTTTCTTCAATCGCCTTCAGGTACTCTTCCTTCTTATTCAACATCGGCAGAATACGGTCAAAAGACTTGGACTCAAAGATGGAGGAGGTATCGTGGAAAAGAGTTTCCAGCATTTGATCCAGCTCCTTGAGGTCCTTGATTTGGTTGTATTTGAGCTTTTTGTGGTTGTTCAATACATGGGTATGACTCAACTTAGCGATGTACTCGAGGGACTGCGCAAAATCCTGCAAGTAGCCCAAGAGGTTGATGTAAAAATTACTCGCTGGCTCTACACTGGCTTCGTCCAGGTTCTTGATAAAGTAGAACACCTGGTCCTTCAACCCATCAATTTCTTTGGTGAGCTTTACCACATCTTTGTTCGCTTTTTTTAGCTCTTCCAAATCGTGTTTCGCCAAGCCATCCACGGCAGCGGTATATATGCGGTTACTGCGCTTAATCACCTTCGAGATGGTCTTCGCGCTTTCTTCAATAACCCCTTGAATGGAACTACTTTCCGCTCTTCGCAAA
>CAZLGZ010000305.1:0-2386 GCA_964558965.1 uncultured Flavobacteriaceae bacterium | reverse complement strand
ATTCCTTGGAGGGAAGATCCGCAATATGACCAAAACTGGACTCTACCCGGAAGTCCTTTCCGAGGAAGCGTTCGATGGTTTTGGCCTTAGCCGGTGACTCAACAATTACAAGATTCTTTGCCATGCACAGAGGTTTTCGCTCGACAAAAGTAGAGCAATTTTTTCATACGATTTGTGCTGTAAGCCCGAGGACTCACCCACTTAGAGAAACAAAAAAATATCCCGTTCAACAACGGGATACCTTTCTTTTATATTGTCGAAACACTGCTTTCCCTTATTAATCGAGTGCAAAACTACTCAACAAATTCAAGCCCGTTTCGGTATAGGTAAATTGCGTTAGCACGTCATCACCAACAAGCAAAAGCCGATCCTCCTGCGGGATAACATCAAAGGTGACAATGTCGCTAAAAACGTCCAGCGTGGTCAAATCCATGATGTCCGTTTTATCAAAGACTTTCAATCCGGATGCTCCATCACAGATGAATAATTTTTCGTCTTTGATTCCCAAGCCATAGGGTTCATCCATAGGATACTGCACAGCCAGGGTAGGATTCTCGATGGTACTGATGTCCACAATATAGAGTCCGCTTTCGACTGCTCCACAGGTATTCCCACCTCGAAGGGTCACATAAGCATAGTCACCATCCACCACGACCGGATCGCAGGCCGTTCCGTGCTGAAATTCGGAAACATAAGCTGGATAAGCCGGGTCGGTGATATCATAGATGTACATGCCGCGTTGCCCACCCAAGAAAAGGTGCTCGCCTCGGTTAAAGATGGTTTCGATATCAAAACTCACAAAGACATCCTGCCCTTCAATGGGATTGGTCACATCCGAAATATCGAAGAGGTTGATGCTGGTTCGGTCAACCGCATAGAGGTGATCCCCTACAATCTTAAATCGCGCAAGAGATCCACCCTCCCCGGTACCACCGGCACCTGCATCTTCCGCAAGCGCTATATCATCGATGACTCCAAAGTCTCGGGACTGCTCCACCTTGCGAATTTCGGTAGTGGTTTCCCAGCCCACGATGAGTTCATTTTCGTAATCGTACTCTTCCCATTCGATGATATCCGCATCAAAAGGCCAGAGCACGTTGTCTTGCAGAACATCCTGCATTCGGGAAATCTCCTGGATGTTGCTGATATCCGAGATATCAAAAAGCACCAAGTCCCGGATACTGTCGGCGTACAGGACATCGTCTTTGATCGAGATATCCACCGTTCCGGCCAATGAGATGTAGGCAATTTTTTGAGGGGAAGCCGGATTACTGTTGTCAATCACGTGAATCCCTTCGTATTTATCATTGATAAAGATCATGTCTTGGTAGGTGTAGATCTTCCCGGACTCGTCGATGGGTTGTGGCGGCAAGATGTCGACACTATTAATAAAGTCTGCCTTGGTCATAATCAAAGGACGGGCAACCAAGTATTCCGCAAACTCGGTTTTCTTCTCGCAGGAAGAAAGCAGTGCCAGCACCAGGACCGCCACCAAGGGTTTAAAAATTTTCATAGCTGTTCAATTTATTTGGTTAAAATACATCCTCTAGACGAAAAAGCTTAAACAAAGTTGCGTGAGTACCCCCGGAAAGATTCTGCCAAAATGACATGAAATCTGGAATTCGCATTATCTTTGCCCTCCTAGCAATGCAACGATGAGTAAAGCACGCTTAACAGAACACAAACAGCTGGACGATTCCCGTCAGGGGGAGGCCTTGGCCCCTTCTGCAGGCGAAGGCGGTACACGGCAACTCTATATAGAAAGCTACGGCTGCCAGATGAATTTTTCGGACAGTGAGATCGTCGCTTCCATCCTAGCCAAGGAAGGATTTCGTACGACTGATCAGTTGGAATCGGCCGATTTGGTCCTGGTCAACACCTGTTCCATCCGAGAAAAGGCCGAACTGACTGTTCGCAAGCGCCTCGAGAAATTCCAGGCCGTTAAAAAGCAAAACCCTGGAATGAAGGTGGGAGTCTTGGGCTGTATGGCCGAACGCCTCAAAGCGAAATTCCTCGAAGAAGAGCAGATCGTGGATCTGGTCGTTGGTCCGGATGCCTACAAAGACTTACCCAACCTCATCGAAGAGGTCGATGCAGGTCGTGAGGCGGTCAACGTCATTCTTTCTAAGGAAGAGACTTATGGAGACGTCGCGCCCGTGCGCTTAAACTCCAACGGGGTAACAGCCTTTGTTTCGATTACCCGAGGCTGTGACAATATGTGCACCTTTTGTGGTACCCTTTACGCGGGGCCGGGAACGCAGGCGGGACCCCCAATCCATACTGGAAGAGATTGCTCAGCTGTCCGAACAGAGCTTTAAAGAAGTGACGCTGATCGGGCATAACGTAGCGAGCAACCTCGGGTACGTGGAGGGGTTTAAAAATGACT
>CAZLGZ010000304.1:0-2416 GCA_964558965.1 uncultured Flavobacteriaceae bacterium | reverse complement strand
AGCTTATGCATCCGGATCTTTCATGAACCTTTCGGGTAAGCGGAACCGTTCGGGGATATAAGGTTGCCCTATTCCGTAGGCAACAACAAAAAAGAGCATTAGGGAAGAGAAAAGACTAATCCTACTCCCCTTTTTAACAACCTGGGGTTCAAATCGAAAGCTGATTTGGTGATTTCCGGCCGGGACCTGAAGGCCGCGTAAAGCGTGGTTTAATTTCAGGATGGGCTGTTCCTCTCCATCGATTTCTGCAATCCATCCTTTGGGATACCACAAGTCCGAAAAGACGGCGATGCCCACTGAACTATTTTGACTGCTATACGTCAAGACATCAGGTTTATAACTGCTGAGCTGTATGGAAGCCAATGAGTCCACGGAAAAGATACGGCCCGCTTGAGCGAACTCCACCGCTGTATTGTCTCCTTTCACTCCAAGAGCGGTAAACCTCAGATCTACCTCCTTCATACGAAGCATCAGTTCATCGGCACTATTGACTACTTCCAGGGTGTCCACAAACCAGGCATTTCCGAAGGCACTCCCGTTGCGCTGTGCAACTCGTTGACCCTCTTCCCCTCTTTGCATAAAGTACTTGACGTTTAGCATGTCGAGGACTTGGTCGTTGCCTTGATAAGCCTGATACATGAATAACTCCTCCAAACTTCCCGGTTTTGCCGCATGGTAACCCCCTATGGATTTATGGTAAAAGTTGGTTCTAGCGCCATTGAGTTGCTCATTAAAATCAAATACGCGGTAATAGGAGGTGTCCTGAAGAATCTGTCTATCGGCTTCTGTGATATCAAAAGGAACTTCGATTCGGCGTTTACTGACAAAGTCATCCTCTGTTAAGTATCGCTTGGCTACCCCGTGCAGGTCCACCAAGATCAATAGGCCCATGACCATAATCCAATAGACCTCCTTGGTGTTCTTTTTAAGCGCTATATAAAGGATGCCAAAAGAGGCTAAAATCAAGAAAAAACTTCTCCAGAGATCAGCACTAAAAACCGCACTGCGGTCTTCCTGAATCATCGCCATGATTTCGGCGCCGTAGTATTGGGTGTATTGGGCATCAGAAGCAGCTTCAAAAGAGAAACTTCCTTTAAATAGGAGTAGTAATAGACACAAGCCAGCAGTAATTCCTCCGGACCAAAACAAAGCTTTGCGTTTTTTCTGTTCCTCTATACCTCCTTTAAAGAATTGGTATAAGCCAATTATGGCCAAGGCCGGAACACAGATTTCCAAAATGACTTGAATCGAGGAGACCGCTCGGAATTTGTTATAGAGCGGAAAATAGTCGATCATAAAATCGGTCAGCGCATTAAAATTTTTACCCCAGGAGAGCAGTAACGAAAACAAAGCGCCTAACGATAGCCAAAGCCGCATTGGGCCTTTGACAAGGAATAGAGCCAAGACGAATAAAAAGAAAATAACGGCTCCGATATAAGCTGGTGCCGCCACGATGGGCTGAGCTCCCCAGTACAAGGGTAAAGCCTCACTGAACTGCGATGCCTGTTGGTAGGAGGCCCCACGGCTTCTCAGGTACTGAAAGGTATTGGAGTCTTCTCCTAAATTTTCACCATTGGATCCTCCAAACAGGCGAGGCGCGAATAGATTTAGGGATTCACTAATCCCATAACTATAGCGGGTGATGTATTCTTTGTCTAATCCAGAGGTGCTTTCCTTTCGGATTCCTTCTGGGGTTAATTCCAAGGAAGATTCGCCTCGGGTGCTCCAAGCCGCGTACTCTTGGGTTGCTAAAATTCCTGTAGCGTTGGTCCCAATGGAAAAAAGCAAACCGAGCAGTAATATACCCACCTGAACTCCATAAACTTTCCAGTTCTTTTCGCGATAAGCCTGTGCCAATTGAATGAGCAAGTAAACCCCAACCAAGAGCATCAGGTAGTAGGTCATTTGGTAGTGATTGGCGCTGATTTCAAAAGCCATTCCCAAGGCAAAAATCACACCTCCCCAGAAATACTTCCTTCGAAAAAGCCACATCAGTCCAGCGAGTACAATGGGCGCGTACCCTAGGGCATGTGCTTTGGCATTGTGTCCCACTTCCAGGATGATGATTAAATAGGTAGAGAAGCCATAGGCCAACGCGCCAAGTACAGCCCACCTCCACTCTACTTTTAAACTGATCATAAAAATGTAAAAGCCGAGGAAATACAAAAACAAATAGTCCGCCGGGCGAGGTAAAAAGCGAATGAGTCGGTCTAGGCGCTTGATGTAATCATGTGGATAATTCGCACCCAACTGGTAGGTTGGCATACCCCCAAAAGCGTTGTTGGTCCAATACGATTCTTTGCCTGTAGCCTCCTTATAATCGTTTCGTTCTTTGGCCATTCCCAAGTACTGACCTATATCAGACTGGTATAAGGCTTCTCCTTTGAGTACAGGAGAGAAAAAAAACAGGGATAAA
>CAZLGZ010000303.1:0-2422 GCA_964558965.1 uncultured Flavobacteriaceae bacterium | reverse complement strand
CTTCGGCAACATGTGAATTATGGCAATAGTAGTTTACAAACCCTTGGTATACTCCACTTGGTTTGGTGCCCCAGCCAGATTTTTCAACAGCAGTTTCAATGACTTTTAGCATGCGTTCTGGTGAGTATTCAATACGCTCATCGGCATCCGCATCCACTTTTTTCAATAAGTCTACACGCATCTGAATTTTATCCACTTCCATGAACTCAGCCAATTCATCAAAAAAGCTTTGCTCCGCAAACGCTAGAAAATTAGTGTAGGGTGCTCGCCAAGCTCCCGTTGTGATATTGCTTTTATATGCAGCAACATCTACTTTATAGTTTGCTATCGCACCAGCAGGGAAAAAGTTTGGAATCAATCCGTACATATTTGAGTTAACGGCGGCTTCCTTTAAATGATAGGCGGTCACTTCTCCATCCTTGATTCCAGCTTTAATGCGATATTTCAAGGCCATACGGTAAATACCATCATTCATATCGTCCTCACGGGTATAGACCACCTTTACCGGTTTTCTAATTTTGTCGGATATTTCGGCAGCTTCTAAAACAAAGTCTCCGTAAAGACGACGACCAAAGCCCCCTCCTTGACGGGTCATTTCTAGTTGTATTTCCTCAGGCTTTCGGTCCAACATTGCTGAAACGGCCCCAGCTTTCCATGCTGGAGTCTGTATAGGGCCCACCAAATGCACTTTGCTATCGGTTATATCAGCATAAAAATTCATGGGTTCCATACAATTATGCGGTAGAAAAGGAGCTTCATAGGTCCGTTCCAAAATCTCATCGGCCTCAGCAAAGGCTTTATCTATATTACCATCCTCGCGCATGGTGTTGAATTCTTTGCCATCTAGTAATGAATTAAGTTCCGAATTGTGATCTTCAGTACTTTCCATACGCTCATCATCTTCCCATTCAGCTTCTATAGCTTCTTTGGCCTTGAAGGCTTGCCATGTGGATTCAGCGATTACCACAACCTTGTCGCTTGATGAAAGTATTCCCGCTATGTTGGGTTGCGCCTCTATCAACTTTCTTGCTTTCTCCCCAATGGTAACAACATCAAGCACTCCTGGCATTGCTTTGGCCTTTGACGCATCAAACGATTTTAATTGTTGACCAAAAGCAGGTGGGCGAACAACTGCTGCGTATACCATTCCTTCAGCTTTGTAATCCAAACCAAAAAGAGGTTTCCCTGTAATTATTTCATCTATATCAACATTAGAGATGTCTTGCCCTATGATTTTGTAATCTTTTGGATCCTTCAACTCAATTGTGTCCTCTGGCGCCTGTTCACCCTCAGGTAATGAAGCTAGTAATTCAGCTCTTTTTTCAACACGCTCTTTTTCGAATACTGCCGCTTCATTGACAACCTCACCATAACCCAGGGTCTCACCATTTGGACTCGTAATTACTCCTTCGCTAACAGAACATTCTGAAGCTTCAACACCCCATCGGGCTGCTGCTGCATTGACCAACATTTGTTTGGCTGTTGCTCCGGTTCTTCTTAAGGCATCCCATCCGAAGCGGATGGATTGACTGCCACCCGCCACTTGGCGTTGAAAATTTACTTGGTCCAACTTGCCTTGCACCACATGAACATTCTTCCATGCAACATCCAGTTCTTCGGCAATGATCATCGGCATTGAAGTTTTAACTCCCTGCCCTATTTCCGGGTTTGGAGAAAAAATAGTGACCACGCCGTTTTCGGCAATCTTGATAAAGGCATTAAAGTCTTCGTAATTTAATTGAGATAGATCAACCGGAGGTTCGAGTGTCACCTTTGGTTTACAGGCCTGAAAAAGATTGAAGCCAATCAACATGCCACCACTGGCCAAACCCGTCGTGCGCATAAACGCCCTCCTACTTAATGCTATTTTTTGATTTGTTTCCATTGTGTTCGTGATTGGATTAGCTCATTTTATCGGCAGCCTTTTCGACAGCTCTGTAGATACGATTGTATGTGCCACAGCGACAAATATTCCCGTGCATGGCATTTTTGATTTCATCCTCTGTAGGATTCGGATTGCTTTCCAAAAAAGCGGAAGCGGTCATTATTTGACCGGCTTGACAGTACCCACATTGCGGCACATCAACTTCTTTCCAAGCTTGCTGAACAGGATGTTCACCAAATTCTGAAAGTCCTTCGATGGTGGTGATGGACTTACCTTCTAACTGAGACACAGTCAGGGAACAACTGCGCATTGCGGTACCGTCAACATGAATGGTGCACGCACCACATTGACCAATTCCGCATCCGTATTTTGTTCCTACCAAGTCTAGATGATCTCGTAACACCCAAAGTACGGGTGTGTCTTCCGAGACGTCAATGGTCTTTGAGTCCCCATTGACATTGATTTGATACGTTGGCATTCTATTGTTTTTAGGTTCTCAGCTTCAAGTTACCAATAAATTTTTCGAAGCTGTTCATT
>CAZLGZ010000302.1:837-2427 GCA_964558965.1 uncultured Flavobacteriaceae bacterium | reverse complement strand
ATAACTACCTGAGTTTGCAGTTTGTAAACCCCAGTTTGGAAGGAACATCCTTGTCAGAATTCTATGAAAAGCAAATGGATTATTTGAGTTACGCGATTCTGGTCTTTTTAATAGGGCAGTTGATGTTTCCCCTCAACATTTTTAGAAGTGTGCTTTTGAGAGCGAGAAGAGGAATGCCTGAAGAAGAATTTGAATGATGAGTATTTCGTACCACCTGGCTCAATCAGAAGATATTGCAGCGGTAGTCGCTTTACTGGCCGCCGATCCGCTTGGGAGTCAACGAGAAGGCAAGTCCACTGAGCCGGACCAAAAATACCAACAGGCCTTCGCCCGAATTGATAAAGACCCTAACCAGGAACTTTGGGTTGTAAAGACACCTGAGGACGAAATCATTGGTTGTTTTCAGCTTTCTTTTTTGCAGTACTTGACCTATCATGGAGGCTTACGGGCACAGATCGAAGGCGTTCGCGTCAAAGAAACGGTTCGTGGCCAGGGGTTGGGGCAAGAGATGTTCGAATGGGCCATTGCCCGATCTAAAGAAAAAGGGGCGCATTTGTTACAGCTTACCACCGACAAGAAGAGGCCGGACGCTTTAAAGTTTTACCTAAAACTGGGTTTTGTTGCCTCCCATGAAGGCATGAAATTGCATTTTTAATTTTAAGATGTGAACACTGTCGAAATCATTCCTTTTGAAGACCGCTACACCACAGATTTTGGCCAACTGAACTTTGCCTGGCTCGAAAAGTACTTTTACATTGAAGAGTACGATAAGAAGGTGTTGAATGATCCACGCACCTATATTTTAAATCCGGGGGGGCATATTTATCTGGCGCGAATAGGTGATGATATTGTCGGAACCGTCGCCTTGATTGCACGGGATACAGGAACTTTTGAACTTTCTAAAATGGCCGTTTCCGAAGGGTATTTGGGCAAGCGCATTGGTCAAAAACTGATGTATGCCTGTATTCATTTTGCTGCGGCCCTGGGTGCAGACCGGCTGTTCCTGGATTCAAACACGATATTAACTCCGGCCATTACCCTCTACAAAAAGGTGGGGTTTAAGGAGATTCCGGTTCCCGAGGATTCGCCCTATGAACGCTGCAATATTCGAATGGAGTTGATGCTTTAAGCAGAGACCTCTGCTGTACTCGCCTGTTCACCCCAGTCCGCAATCATCTGCAGTAAGGGAATAAGAGTCTTTCCAAAATCGGTCAAGGAGTATTCGACTTTGAGGGGAGGTTTGCTGGTGAACACTTGGCGTTGAACAACCCCGTCTTCTTGTAATTGTTGTAGCTGCAGGCTGAGGGTCCTCTCGGTCACTCCCGGCATTTTCTTGCGCAATTCATTGTAGCGCAGAGTACCTTCGATCAAGTGATACAAGATGACTGACTTCCATTTTCCTCCAATGATTCCCATGGTTACACTGGTGCAACAGGGGTAGTTCTTTCCGTTTAAAGTGTACATCGAGTGCTGTTTTTCACGTCAGCTACTATCCAATCTGACCGTTATTGCGAGTCTAAATTACGATAAATAGTTTTGTTACTATAAAAATTATAGTATGTCACTTTTACCCGCTTTTCAAGAAAGATA
>CAZLGZ010000302.1:0-827 GCA_964558965.1 uncultured Flavobacteriaceae bacterium | reverse complement strand
TGAGTCCTTCATCCATCAACAGCCAACCCTGGCAGTTCACCTTTGTTTCAGACCCTGCACTCAAGGAGCAACTTTCCAAGGTCTCTTGGCTGAATGCCTCTAAAGTCGTTGACTGTGATACGGTCGTCGTCTTCAGCCGCCTCAAGAGCCCTGCGCAATTCGAACAGCAAATTGAAGCCGAATTGCCCGAAGGAGCGGTGAACTACTACCGCGAATTCATCAAGGCCTGGCCAGAAGAGCGCATTCAGGCCTGGTTTGATCGCCAGCTGTATTTGTCACTGGGCGTTTTCTTAAGTGCTTGCGCTGAAATGGGAATCGATTCTACTCCGATGGAGGGCATTGAACCGGAGAATTACGACAAGATTCTGGGACAAACCGATTACGCTTCGGTCGTGGCTGTGGCCATCGGGTACCGGGACAGCGAAGATTTCAATCAGCCTTCTAAAAACCCGAAATCGAGAAGATCCCTTGATCAGATTATTCAATCCTTATAAAGGGTCAAAAGGACCATTGAGCTCCTTCCATCCAAAGGGCTAGAATGTGAAAAGCGGCGATCAAGAGGTTACTGATCACGACGGGATTCTTCCAGTTCCGCACGGTTAGTGGGGTGGTGACTTTATAGACGACTTGCAGAAGGAGCATAGTGACGATTGTATCGTGTGATGGCCATCGCAGAAATAGGAGACTCAAAATGAGTATACTAAGGTAAATCGAAAGTAAAATCCGTTTGGCGGGGGAGTCGTTTCCGTAGGCTTCGATGGTCCAGCGGGATCGCTTTATTAAACCGATAATAACGGGCACCAAGACGCCGATGTTGATGAGGAGTG
>CAZLGZ010000301.1:0-2453 GCA_964558965.1 uncultured Flavobacteriaceae bacterium | reverse complement strand
CAGAATACACGGGTGAGCTATCCTATCCACCACATTCAAAACATTCAAACACCATCTGTAGGGAAGAATGTCAAGAATATTTTCTTTTTGACGGCCGACGCTTTTGGCGTACTGCCTCCAATTTCTAAGTTGACCCCTTCTCAGGCCGCTTACCACTTTATTTCGGGTTATACCGCTAAGGTGGCCGGAACAGAAGCAGGTGTAGTAGAGCCTGTACCTTCTTTTTCCGCTTGTTTTGGTGCTCCCTTTATGCCTTTGCACCCAACAGAGTATGCCGAGATGTTGAGCAATAAAATGACGGAATCAGGAGTTGATGTCTGGTTGGTGAATACCGGTTGGACCGGCGGGCCTTACGGTGTAGGAAGCCGTATGAAATTGGAGTATACCCGTGCGATGATTCGCGCAGCCCTTTCAGGAAAGCTGGGCTTGTACTCCTATGACACTTATCACATTCACTCGGTATTTGGCGTAGCCCAACCCAGAGAGTGTCCTGGTGTCCCAACAGAATTGTTAAGCCCAAGGGCGACTTGGAACGACGATGAAGCGTATTACAATATGGCTTTTAAATTGTCCAACGCCTTTAGAGAGAACTTCAAGAAATTCGAGAGCTATGCGAACGAAGAGATCCGCCGTGGTGGACCTCAGCGTTATGCATTCTGAGTGTAACTAACTCAAATAAAAAGGCCGGAACATTTGTTCCGGCCTTTTTTATGCGTTGAGAGAAGTCCATTATTTGTTGGCTTCTGTAATGTATTTCTGAAGGGCCATTGTCATTGAAGGAGTCTCCGGCGTGGGCGCTTTGATGTCGATGCGCAGTCCGGCACCGGTTGCGGCCTGAATGGTACTGTTTCCAAATACGGCGATACGGGTATCGTTTTGCTCAAAATCCGGGAAGTTCTTCAACAAAGACTCGATTCCAGAAGGGCTAAAGAATACCAATACATCGTAGTAAACATCTCGGAGGTCAGAAAGGTCAGAGATCACCGTTTTGTAGAAAATACCGCGAGTCCAATCGACTTTAAGTCCGTCCAAGACGCGTGGGATTTCGTCCTTGAGGCTGTCCGAAGAAGGCAAGAGAAAGGTCTCGTCTTTGTACTTCTTAAACATAGGAGTCAAGTCAGCAAAGTTGCGCTTACCGACATAAATCTTCCGCTTGCGGTAAACCACATACTTCTGCAGATAATAAGCAACCGCTTCCGATTGACAGAAATATTTCATGGTGTCCGGAACCTTGAAGCGCATTTCCTCCGCGATGCGGAAAAAATGATCCACAGCGTTGCGGCTCGTTAAGATAATGGCTGTGAATTGGTTAAGGTCAATTTTTTGTTGGCGTACCAATTTGGCATCCACTCCTTCTACGTGAATAAAAGGGCGAAAATCTACCTTCACTTTCTCCTTTTCGATCAATCTCGAGTAAGGAGAGTTCTCCATTTTGGGTTCCGGTTGAGAAACCAAAATTGTTTTTACTTTCATGAGCGTCAGACTTTTAAGTAGCTTCCAAAGAGCACTAAAGGCGCTATTTCAAGGGTGCAAAGGTACAAAATAAAATAGATTAGGTTAGCCCGAATCAAATTTTGATGTTGCTTAATTACCGAAAGAAGGCCGACTGAATTGATCACCAGAATAAGACCAAGGGCGATGTACAGAAGAAGGGTGGATTGTGGCCAGATATAGACCAGGCTAATATTGACCAGAAAGACCACCAAGCTGGAATAATTGAAGTAAGAACTTTTGTAAAAAATAAGATCCCCTACCAGAGACTCCAATTGAAAAATATAGCCTTGACCCAGCTGCAGAACGGTCTTGACCACTAAAAAGAGAAGCAGCCCTCCCAGTACCGGATAAAAACCATATTGACTGACCACCCCGCTTTGGTCCCAGAGCATTTCTTTGGTCAGGTAGATAAACAGAGCATAGTTGACCACTTGAAAAACCGTGATCGAAAGATGAAAGCCATTAAAAAACAAGGCGCCTCTTTCGTAAAGCGAGACGTATTTGTCGTTCAGTGGGAGGCTGATAAAATTCATGAAACGGGACGGGTGGTAGTACTTACCCGAAGCCAAAACCATCAGACTGAAAAGAATCAAAAAAGTAATCCAGTCAAGGCTTTCTATTGGTCGGTATTCCAGTTCCATACAGGCTCTATTCTTTTTCTTCCAGTTTTAAGCGGATGGTACGGCTGTTCAAGCCCGGGAGCTGTCCGTATTCTGACAAAGCAATTTGCAAATAGCGAGCTTCCTCAGGAGCATCCAGGGGCAAAGTTATTCGGAATTCTGTAGTATCCGCACTTTTTAAGTAAACCTGGTCCATAGGACCGTCCAAATTGTTCTCGTCTGATTTGACCAAAAAGGGCGCAGGGTAACTTTCTAAAATACCTCGGTTAGCGTCCCGAAAGGCAACACGCACCTTGAGTTGGCCTATCGGAATGGAATCTTTGTAGGGGTTGTAGACCC
>CAZLGZ010000300.1:0-2461 GCA_964558965.1 uncultured Flavobacteriaceae bacterium | reverse complement strand
ACTTCTTGCTTACAAAAAAGAACTTATCTATTTGATTTAGAGTTTTTTAAATCTTCCTGTTCGAATTAAAAAAAATCAACTGTCCATGCCTTTTTTGTCCTTCGTCCAACAAGGCTGTCCATACTTTGTCCATGCCAAAAATTAGTTCTCGGGATTCTCGCCTTCTAGATTTGACTCGTTGAATCTAAAAAAAGAGAAACCATGAAAACAATCCAATCGAATTTAAATAGAGTGCTTCAAGTACTCTTCTTGACCTTAAGTGTCTTCTTCTATTCTTGTAGTACTGAATCCGGTCCAGATCCAGATCCAGGACCTCCAGGAACTCTAGTTCAAGGAAACGGAGTTGATGAAGAAGATCTGGAGTCCTATGACGGTGACTTGGCTTTGCTCATCAATACGCGAGAACTAAGCAAAAAGGGCTATGTACCGACCTCAGTTAATCTTACTACAGGGGCGACCCGAGGAAACTATGACCAATTATTGGTAGTAAACCCAATAACCAACATGGCTATTCTTAGCCTTTCTTCCGATGACCTTTCGGAAGAGGCGGCAGCCGAATTGAGTAGTGGTGTAGAAATCAATTTAGATGTATTGGACGAAAATGGAAACACCATTACATCTTACACCGATCCTCGTGAGCCATTCATAGACGGGGGTACCGAACTAGTTATTGATGCCAGTAATTTGAACTACGTTTACGAGGAGTTGTATTTTAACCCCGATGCAAATCACTACATACAACCCGTGGATGCGAGTGGGAAACCGAGCTCTGCAATCGTTTGGAAACCTTCTTCAGCAGGTACTTCCTGGACCAAATTAGAGAGCCGTAATTCTTCATTTGGTGCAGGAACCACCAGCGAACAGTTTAAACTTCATAAAATCCCAAACACCCAAAACGAGTTTGTTATTTATTCAGCCAATACGGGTCGTTATGCGATTATAGGTTTAAATTTTAGAGAATTTGGCCAATCCGGCGCTTACTCATTCCCACAAACCGATCCGTCAAGCTTGGACGGCGACTACCGATTCATCATCGAAAGAGCAGATAACGGTCTATTTGTTCTTAGGGGTAAAAAGGATGGTAACGTGCTGAGAAGCTTCAACCAGAATGGGAAGAAACACTGGAGAACTTCTTCGGGTTCCTTGCAGTATTTCCGAATTGTTGTGGCCAATGTTTCCTGGTCACTTAATAATGTTTCCACCGTATACGAAGATCCCATTCTTCCTCCTGCCACCACGAAGTTCGGCTACAATGCGACTTTGAGTAATTGTGGATCCGGCCCCCTTGAAGATGTCGTGGGAAGAGAAGTAACTCATACCACTTCGGTTGAGAACACTTTTTCTGAAACCATCGGATTGGCCCAGTCCAATACCGAAAGTGTAACCCTCTCGGTTAGCGCTACCGCGGAAGCCAGTTATTTCGGCAATAGTGCTTCTGTGACTGCTGAAGCCTCAGGGACGGTGGAACAGACAAGTTCCTACGAGAGGACGGTAACCAAAGAGAACACAAAAAGAGAAGAAACCAGTGAAACCTTCTTTTCTGAAAAGAATATAGTGGTTCCACCATTCAGCAAATCCCTCGTATACGACTCCTACCAATTCTATGAAAGAGTTCGGGTTCCTTATGTAAAGGTCGTTTCTATCGAAGGAACCTTTGGAAGCGGAAACCAATTCCTAAATCGAGCCGAAATGGAAACTCAATTGAAGATGGTAGGATTTACAGGAGATATTGTCACTAGTGATCCATCAAATCCTGGCAGTTCAAGCTCCTTGTTTATTGAGGTCAGTCTTAAAGGGCTTATGATCATGGACAATCTGGTCAAATCCATCACTGAAATTCAAGACGTCCCTGTAGACTGCGGAAATTAAGAGTCACCTCATTGAATTAGAAAAGTACAGTCGGCCGCTCAAGTTGGCTTAATTACTTGATGCCGGCTGTTTTCTAAAAATCATGAACACTTAAAATCAAACGAAATGAAAAAACTATTGATTCTACCCCTTTTTATGTTTTTGCTTGCCTCATCCTGTTCTACAGATGAACAAAGTGAAGAGTTCGATAGCAACCTTGTCGGAAATTGGAGTGGCACCTACTCCGGGGATGATAGAGGTATATGGACCGTGACGGTTAGTGATACCGGACGCGTTACAGGCACAGCTACCTCCGCCTTTACTTCAGACTCTCAAAACATCAATGGCCAAGTAAGCAGTAGTGGATCTCTTTCTGCCACACTCGGCAACACAGAGGACCGAGAATTTGTTGGTCAATTGGGTCAAAACAACCAAGCCAGTGGAACTTGGGTGGACAACGGACGAGATCAGAATGGCTCTTGGACAGGACAAAAAAACTAGCATTCTAAACCATACACAAGAGTAAAAAACTTGAAGTGAAACTTCATACTTAACAGAGGCACAGTCGGCCGCTCAGGTTGGATTCAACAACTTGATGCCGGCTGTTGTTTTT
>CAZLGZ010000299.1:0-2466 GCA_964558965.1 uncultured Flavobacteriaceae bacterium | reverse complement strand
TGCCTATTTCAACCAATCCGATTACCTTTAGCGAAAATTTTCGTAGATGAAAGCTGACCTTTTTGAAGCCCCGGATTACTACTTGCTTGACGACCTGTTGAGTGAAGAACACAAGCTGGTTCGCGACGCCGCTCGCGCCTGGGTTAAAAGAGATATTTCTCCCATCATTGAAGAGTACGCTCAAAAAGCAGAATTCCCGACGCAGATCATCAAAGGTCTAGCCGAAATCGGTGCCTTTGGTCCGTATATCCCTGAAGAATACGGAGGGGCTGGACTGGATCAGATCAGCTACGGTTTGATCATGCAGGAAATCGAAAGAGGAGATTCTGGGGTGCGTTCAACCGCCTCGGTACAATCTTCCTTGGTGATGTACCCGATTTTCGCCTACGGAACTGAAGAGCAAAGACAAAAGTACCTGCCCAAACTCGCCAGTGGAGAGTGGATGGGGTGTTTCGGTTTGACCGAGCCCAACCACGGATCCAACCCGGGGGGAATGGAAACCAAATTCCAGGACAAGGGTGATCACTTTTTGCTCAACGGAGCCAAGCTTTGGATTTCGAACTCTCCTTTTGCGGATGTTGCCGTGGTTTGGGCCAAGAATGAAGAAGGCCGTATTCACGGTTTGATTGTCGAAAGAGGGATGGAAGGCTTTACCACGCCAGAGACCCACAACAAGTGGTCCCTGCGTGCTTCGGCTACCGGAGAGCTCATCTTCGATAACGTCAAGGTGCCTAAGGAAAATCTTCTTCCCGGAAAGAACGGTCTGGGTGCTCCTCTGGGATGCCTGGATTCTGCCCGATACGGAATTGCCTGGGGTGCCATTGGTGCGGCCATGGACTGCTACGACACCGCCTTGCGTTACGCTTTGGAGCGGGAGCAGTTTGGCAAGCCGATCGCTGGCTTCCAGTTGCAACAGAAAAAACTAGCCGAGATGATCACCGAGATCACCAAAGCCCAGTTGTTGGCTTTCCGTTTAGGACAGCTCAAAAACGAGGGCCGTGCCACCACCGCACAGATCTCTATGGCCAAGCGCAACAATGTGGATATGGCCATCAAGATTGCTCGCGAAGCACGTCAGATGCTCGGAGGTATGGGAATCACCGGAGACTATTCCATCATGCGTCACATGATGAACCTCGAGAGTGTGATCACCTACGAAGGTACCCACGACATCCACCTCTTAATTACGGGAGCCGATATCACGGGAATTCCGGCCTTTAAGTAGGTCTTTGTTCTGCAGTAAACGCGGAGCGGTCTTCATATCGCTGTAGCGCGGATCCGGAATATAATTCTCTTTCTGCATCTTGATCACCTCAATACTGAGGAAACCGAACTCGGAAACCACCTTGCCGTAGAGTCGGTAAATCCCCTTGCCCCGAAAGTTGTACTTCTTGGCCACCGGCGGAAAGAGGACCACGTCAAAGACTTCGCCCTGCTGATCGATGAAGGTGGCGAAGAACATGCGCTTGCCCGTGTGGGTCCGGGTGTTCTTCACCGTGACCAGGTAGCCGTAGATATCGATGTTGCGGTTTAGGTAGCGTTCCATATCACCTTGCCCGTGCTTGTTTTTGGGCGTTTCTTCCAAAAGCTCAAAAGGACTGCAAAGCGAAAACCCCAACAGTTCAATTTGTTCAAAGGCGGTTTCGAGCGACCGGGTCCGCAGCTGTGGGATGCGGAAGTGCTGCGGTCGGGCGCCAAAGAGTTTGGGGTGTTCGGTCCGGGTTTCGGTGCCCAGCATCAGGTGGGCCTTCCAGAGCAGTTCGTGTTTGTTGATGCCGGTAAAGCGAAAGGCGTCGATGCGGATCAGCAGACTGAGCTGTTCCCGACTCATGTGCACCCGATCGATAAAATCTTCCAGGGACTTAAAGGGGCCCTTTTGGGAGCGTTCGGCCAAAAAGCGCTGCATACTGCGGGCTTCCAAATCCCGGATGTACATCAGGCCCAGGTAGATGTGGGTGTCGTAAATCCGGTTGATGGCGTAGCTCTTGTTGATGCAGGGCGGGTGAATAGTGGCTCCCTGCATACGGGCGTCGTGGATGTAGAATTCAGGACGGTAAAAACCGCCTCCGTTGTTGAGTACGGCCACCATATACTCCAGGGGGAAGTAGGCCCGCAAAAAGAGACTCTGGTAGCTTTCGACCGCGTAGGAAGCCGAGTGGCCTTTTGCAAAGGCGTATCCGGCAAAACTCGCCACCTGGTGCCAGACCTCGTCGATGAGTTGATCGCTATAGCCCTTGTTGCGGCAGTTGTTGCGGAATTTGTCCTGCACCTTCTGAAACTCTTCTCTGGAGCGGTATTTACCACTCATTCCCCGCCGAAGCACATCGGCTTCGCCCAGGTCCAGGCCGGCAAAGTGGTGGGCCACCTTGATGACATCTTCCTGGTAGACCATGACCCCGTAGGTGTCGGGCATGATGTCGAGCATGACCGGATGGGCCCTTTCTTCCGCCCGTCCCGGATTGCGGT
>CAZLGZ010000298.1:0-2493 GCA_964558965.1 uncultured Flavobacteriaceae bacterium | reverse complement strand
GTGCTTTCGAGTTCGGTACTTTCGGTATTGAGAGCGTCTTCTAAGTTCTCAGTTGCTCCGGCCACAAATACTAGGGCCAGCACCCAGAACAATACTTTAGTCGTTTTCATTAAAATAGGATTTGTTACGTAAATAAGATTGAACGCTTATAAAACAACCGCTCTTAAACAAACCCTACTTCATGACCCGAAAAAATTTCGAAAGACTAGTTTAGCTTGTAGGCAACCTCTTGTTGGTCAAGGAGTTGAAGGAGTTCTGTGCTGATCTCAATTTTTTGCTTTCGGCTCGAAAAATTCAGCTTGATTTCGTCCTGCGGCTCGTAGACCACGATGTTCAGGGCGTGGTTGCCCTTGTGGTTCTGCAGGGTGGATTTCAGGTCCTGAATGCGTTTTTCCTGCAAGCGTTCCAAAGGCAGTTTGAGGGTGAGCTTCTTGGCGCAGTGCTCCATTACATCCTGCAAGAACTTGAACTCATTGAACTGCAAGCGCGGATCTCCCTTTTGCCCGGTATCCCGGTTGACCCAGCCTTCCTTGACAAATACCCGCATATACACGAAGCCGTCCTGAACCAGGAAGTGGCGGTACTTGGTGTACTCTTCCTTAAAGATGCGGAAGTCGTAAGAGTGGTTGTAATCTTCCACGGTAAAGCTGGCCCAGCCCAATCCGTTTTTGGATACCCGGTGCTCAATATTGGTCACCACCCCGGCCACGATGAGTTCGCGGTTGACCACAGAGTGGATGAGATCGTCTTTAAAGTAGCCGATATGGGCGGTGCAGAAAGCGCTGATTTCTTTTTTGAAGTCGTCCAGGGGGTGGCCCGAAAGGTACATCCCGACCACTTCCTTTTCGCGCTTGAGTTGTTCCATGGTGCCCCATTCTTCGCAAGGTGGAATGACGGGCTCTGGAATCTGTACCTCATCGGAGCCTCCAAAAAGGCTAACCTGCATGGCGTTTTCGTTCTCTTGGAAGCGGGCGCCAAACTTGATGATCTTTTCTAAAAAAGGCACTTCGTCTCCGTCGAGTTGGAAGTACTGGGCGCGGTGGCCGTCCCCAAAGGAGTCCAGGCCTCCGGCCAGGGCAATGCTTTCTAAGGCTTTCTTGTTGAAAGCTCTCAGGTCAATGCGCTTGACCAGGTCAAAGACGGAGTTGAAAAGCCCATTTTCTTTACGCTCATCCACCAAGGCTTCTACGGCGGCTTTCCCCACTCCTTTGATGGCGCCTACCCCGAAGCGGATCGCGTTGTCTTTGTTTACGGCGAATTTGTAGTAGGATTCGTTGACATCGGGGCCCAATACGGTCAGGCCCATGCGGCGGCACTCTTCCATAAAGAAGGTAACCGTCTCGATGTTGTTCATGTTGTTCGAAAGTACCGCGGCCATGTATTCGGCGGGGTAGTGGGCCTTGAGGTAGGCCGTCTGGTAGGCGATATAGGCGTAGCAGGTACTGTGGCTCTTGTTAAAGGCGTAACTGGCGAAGGCTTCCCAGTCTTTGTAAATCTTTTCGAGCACCTCCTTCGGGTGACCATTCTTTTCACCCCCGTTGAGGAATTTGGGGCGCAGTTCTTCGATGAGATCGAACTTCTTTTTCCCCATGGCTTTCCGGAGTACATCCGCCTCACCCTTACTGAAGCCAGCCAGTTTTTGAGAGAGCAGCATCACCTGCTCCTGGTAGACCGTAATCCCGTAAGTGTTGTCCAGGTACTCCTCCATATCGTCGAGATCGTAGGTGATCTCTTCGTGTCCGTGCTTCCGGGCGATAAAACTCGGGATGTATTCCATAGGCCCCGGACGGTAGAGGGCGTTCATGGCGATGAGGTCATCAAAGACCGAAGGCTTGAGTTCCTTGAGGTACTTCTGCATCCCCTTGGATTCGTATTGGAAGATCCCGACGGTTTCGCCTCGTTGGAAAAGCTCGTAGGTCTTCTCGTCATCCAGCGGAAATTCATCTGGTACCAATTCAATTCCGGTTCGGGCCTTGACGATCTTGACCGTATCCTTAATTAAGGTCAGGGTCTTCAGTCCAAGGAAATCCATTTTTAGCAGCCCCGCACTTTCTACAACCGAGTTGTCAAACTGGGTCGCGCAAAGGCCGGATTCCTTGTCCTTGGAGTTAGCCACGGGTACAAACTGGGTGATGTCGTCCGGGGTGATGATGACCCCGCAGGCGTGAATCCCTGTGTTTCGTACGGAACCTTCCAGTACCTGGGCCATTTGCAGGGTGGTCCCGGTCAGGTCTTCTCCTTTGGCGAGTTCCTGCAGCTGTTCGATGCGTTCGATGTCTTGAGAGCGGAACTTGGCCGAAAGCTTGCTGCGGTCGGCGTGCATGATCTTGTTCAGCTTGGTCATGTCGGGCAAGAGCTTGGCCAGGCGGTCGGCATCGCTCAATGGCAGGTCCAAAACCCGAGCGGTATCCCGAATAGAGGACTTCCCTGCCATGGTTCCGTAGGTGATGATCTGGGCCACCTGGTTGGAACCGTATTTGTTGACCACATAGT
>CAZLGZ010000297.1:0-2494 GCA_964558965.1 uncultured Flavobacteriaceae bacterium | reverse complement strand
TCTGGTAGAGGAGTTTCGGCATCTTCAATGATGTGAGCCAATTGAAAGACCACACTAAGAATCAATCCTGCAGTGTAGTGCATGATAAAGAACCCGATAAGCACGTACCACCAAGGAATGTCAAAAAACAAAATAGGAAGTACGATCCAAATGCTGAAATAGAGCGCTTTGGTGATCGCCAAAGTCGTCCAGTTCGCGATTGGATTTGGCATCTTACCGTAAGAAAGCTTGCGCTTGGTGTACTGGTACATCTGCTTGAAGTCCGTGGTAATTGCCCAGTTAAAGGTCAAAAGTCCATAGAGGAAAATGGAGTAGTAATGCTGGAAACGGTGGTGTTTCTTCCAAGGCGCATGCTTCGAAAAACGCAATACTCGTCCGGCTTCCATGTCTTCATCGTGCTCATGGATGTTGGTGTAGGTGTGGTGAAGCACGTTGTGTTGTACTTGCCAGTTATACACATTCCCTGCAAGCAAATACATACTGCTTCCCATCAATTTGTTGACCCATTTTTTGGTGGAGTAGGAACCGTGGTTGGCATCGTGCATCACGTTCATACCCACTCCAGCCATTCCGATACCCATCACAATGGTGAGGAGAAACATGGCCCAAGCCGGTAAAGAGAGGGAAAGCATCAAAAAATAGGGTGTAAGAAAAATGGCGAACATCACGATGGTCTTCGCGTGCAGGCGCCAATTGCCCGTTTTTTTGATTTTATTGCTTTTAAAATAGTCGTTTACGCGGCTATTCAGTGTGCGGAAAAACTGCGTTGAATCTCGACGGGGGAATTTAATTTGATCTGCTTTCATAGTCATTCTCTGCCTTTTTTAAGGGCTTTCCAAAAGCCGTTTGTAGAAACGGAAATAGTATTTTTATGCAAAATACGGGGAAATCCATGAAATCCACACTGCTTTACGAGTATTTTACGAATCTTTCGCCTCAACAAAAAGAGCAATTTGATCAGCTCGAAGCCCTTTATCAAGATTGGAATCTAAAGATCAATGTGGTTTCCCGAAAGGATATCGACGAGCTCTATTTGCGCCATGTTTTGCACTCTCTGGGGATTGCTAAAGTACAGGAGTTTTTGCCCGAGGCCCAGGTCTTGGATGTAGGGACCGGTGGCGGATTTCCAGGGATTCCTTTGGCCATTCTTTTCCCGGAAACCCAGTTTACCCTGGTCGATGCCATCGGCAAGAAAATAAGGGTGGTGAATGAGGTGGTAGAAGGTTTGGGACTGAGCAACGTGCAAGCCCATCATGAACGAGTAGAGAACTTGCCCCAGCACTACGATTTTATCGTCAGCCGTGCCGTGGCGGCCATGCCCACTTTTGTCCACTGGACTCAGGGTCGTTTGAAGAAAAAGAGCCGACACGAAAGAGAAAACGGGATTCTCTACCTCAAGGGGGGTGATCTCACCGAAGAGATGCAGGCCTATCCTGATGCAGAAGAAATCCCGTTATCCCGCTTCTTTAAAGAAGAATTTTTCGAAACGAAAAAGGTGGTTTACTTGCCTAAGAAAGGATATCTGTAGTCCTCTGGGGTTACGAAAGTTTCCTTGATTAGACGTGGAGAAACCCAACGCAATAGGTTTTGCGCTGACCCAGCCTTGTCGTTTGTTCCTGAAGCCCGGGCACCTCCAAAAGGTTGTTGACCCACTACGGCTCCAGTGGGTTTGTCGTTGATGTAAAAGTTTCCTGCCGAGTTTTCAAGTGCAGTGGTCGCTTCTTCGATCGCGTAGCGGTCTTGAGAGAGCACAGCACCGGTCAAGGCGTAAATGGAGGTGGTGTCGACCAACTTCAAAACAGAAGACCAGTCCTCGTCTTGGTAGACGTAGACCGTAACAACAGGGCCGAAGAGTTCGGTTTCCATGGTTACGTAATGCGGGTCTGTTGTTTTAATCACCGTAGGCTCAATAAAATATCCTTTGCTCTTATCGTAGTTACCCCCGGCAATTACCTCTGCATTGCTGTCGGATTTCGCTCCGTCGATATAAGAAGCTAGTTTGTCAAAAGATCCTTCGTGAATGACTGCGGTGATGAAATTGCTCATGTCGGCAGGTGATCCCGGAGGGTTGAAGGATTCGATATCGGCTTTGACCGACGCCAGGATTTCGTCCGCTTTAGAAGCAGGAAGATAGACGCGAGAAGCCGCGCTACACTTTTGTCCTTGGAATTCAAAAGCTCCACGGCTGATGGCTGTAGCTACTTGTTGAGCAGGGGCAGAAGGGTGGGCGAGAATAAAGTCTTTTCCTCCCGTTTCTCCCACGATACGCGGGTAGGTTTTGTAAAGGTCAATATTGTTTCCGATTTGCTTCCACAACTTTTTAAAGATGTCTGTAGAACCGGTAAAGTGAAGCCCGGAGAAGTCGGCATGGCCTAAGGCTTTATCGGTAATCATGACCGGATCGCCATAAACCACGTTGATGACACCATCAGGAAGACCAGCTGCTTTAAACACGTCTACAATTACTTTGGCTGAGTATATCTGGCTGTCACTG
>CAZLGZ010000296.1:0-2502 GCA_964558965.1 uncultured Flavobacteriaceae bacterium | reverse complement strand
GATGTGGGCCCTACTGGATTCGAACCAGTGACCCCCTGCTTGTAAGGCAGGTGCTCTGAACCAACTGAGCTAAGAGCCCTTATCCTAATTAAGGAGTGCAAATATAGTAGGTTTTTCGGCTTGCCAAAAGAGAAAGTGAACTTTTTCGAATAGACTATAAAACTTCGGCCACTACGAAGGTGCTGCCCCCTACAAAAACGAGGTCTTTGGGGCCTGCGGCCTCCAGGGCTGCCGTGTATCCTTCGATGACCTTGGGGAAGACTTTTCCCTTGAGACCGGCCTTTTCGGCGGCATTACCCAGGGCCTTAGCGGAAAGGGCACGCGGGATTTCGGGTTGTACGAAGTAGTAGCTCGCCTTTTTCGGTAAGAGCGGTAAAATGTCTTCCAGAGCCTTGTCGCGAACCATACCCCAAACGATAAAGAGTTTGTCAAAGGGCTGCTTCTTGAGTTGTTTAATGAGATACTGAATACCCTCGATATTGTGACCGGTGTCGCAAATGACCTTGGGTTCCTCTTGGAGGGTCTGCCAACGCCCCATAAGACCGGTGTTCTTTACGACTTTCTGTAGGCCTTGGATCAGGCAGTCCTCTGGGATCGTGAAGCCCTCGAGTTGTCGGAGGGTTTCAACAACCCCAGGAATGTTCCTCTTCTGGTACTTTCCTTGCAGGTCGGTTTTATACTGTTTGGCCAAGGCCTCGTCGGCAAAGGTGATGGGGGCTTGCTGACGGGCTGCGATGATCCGGAAGACGCCTTCCACTTCGCGCTGATGCTCGCTAATGACCACAGTAGTTTGCGGCTTGATGATGCCTGCCTTTTCGAGTCCAATCTGCGGCAGGGTGTTGCCCAGAATGGCTTGGTGGTCGTATCCGATATTGGTGATAAGGCAGATTTCTGGCTCAATAATATTGGTAGAATCCAATCGCCCGCCGAGTCCGACCTCAATGATAGCTATATCAACTTGTTGCTCGGCGAAATAGGCGAAAGCCATGCCCACGGTCATCTCGAAAAAAGAAAGCGGATGCTCGTCCAGATAATCCTTATTCCCTTCAACAAAATCAACAACGTAGTCTTCCGAGACCGGTACCCCGTCTATGCGAATGCGTTCCGAAAAGTCCTTGAGGTGAGGGGAGGTATACAGTCCAACCGTGTATCCGGCTTCCTGTAGCACCGAAGCCAACATATGTGAACTAGAACCCTTTCCATTGGTTCCCGCGACGTGTATGCTCTTAAACTGCTTGTGTGGGTCGCCCAGATGGGCGGCGAATTGACGGATGGTACTCAACTTGTACTGCAAGGCGTCTGCACCTTTTTGTTGGTACATGGGCAGACGGGCAAACATCCAATCCAAAGTTTCACGATAGGTATTCATGCAAGGCCTAAAAAAGTGGCTGGGGTACTATGAAGATACGGATTACTGGCCCAATCTAAAATTCACTACCACAAATCCCACCTGCTTGGCAGGGGCTTTGGGGTCGGCATTCCACTGGTAACTAAAGGCTGTTTTCTTGGCCGGTTCCATTAGGCAGGCGGCCAGATTGGTTGTTCCTTGTACGCCTGGTTCGGCTGCGATGACCTTTCCACTGCGGTCTACGGTGATCTTCACCACGACCCGACCGGCCTGGTTGCAGTCTTGCTCGACGGCTTGGCGGCTGCGCAGAGAACGGCCGCTGAGTCCGTATCCGCTGGTTCCCGATCCCGTGGTCGAAGGCCCGTAATAAGTACTGGCGTAAGGGTTTCCGTCCTGAGAACCTTGGTCCTCGGCCCCTTGACTCACCCCTTCTCCTGAAGCTTCTTTCCCTGGTGTCTTGGATCCTTTGATGAATTTGGACAAAACACTTTGGGTCTGTTCACTGGGTTTTGGAGGCTCGGGAACGGCCTCTTCCTGAATGCTTTCGTCGGCCTTATTCTCTTCTCCGGCTGGTGTGGGCTTTTCCGCCGCTTCTTTAATCACTAGTTCACTATCGGCCTGGGTGAGGACTTCTTCCACTTCCTCGGCCGTTGGTTGAGAAGACTCTTGCTGCTGAGGGGCTGGTGCTGCGATATCCTGCACCTGGGGCGACTGGGCCCTGCGCGGACTTAGGGCTTGCAAACCTTGGCCTTCACTGGCCACTCCAAAATTAATAGCGATCCCTCTTTCGAGTGGTTCTTCCGTGTAGCTAAGTCCAATATAGAACAGCAACAGAACCAATGCGGTAAGGAGGCTTACCGTGAGGGCAACAGATTTTCGTTTGTGTCTCGTGTCTAAAAACGACATTACTTGGGTCGCACCGCAAGAATCACTTTAAACTGGTTGCGGTTGGCCACATCCATGACCTTGACCGCTTCCCGGATCGCTACGCTTTCTTCTGCACGCAGAATAATGGTAGGGTTCTCTTGATCCTTCAGGGCTTTTTTTAATTCAATTTCAATGTACTCTCCGTTGATCTGCTGGTTGTTGACAAAGTAATTCAGGTTCTTGTCGATGGTCACCGAAACGTTTTGGCTACTGGTCGATTTCCCCTT
>CAZLGZ010000295.1:0-2533 GCA_964558965.1 uncultured Flavobacteriaceae bacterium | reverse complement strand
TCGTACTGCGCACTCAGCTGGAGCGGCATCAAAAAGGCAAACAGCAGGCCCAGGCCCCATAAGGACCTAAGCACTGCGGAATGATTTTTCTTAACCTTTTGAGATTTCATCGCTGAGTTCGTTGATATCATCTTCCTCCCAAGGGAAGTGTTTTTTGAGTTCTTCTCCGGCTTTGAGCACGCCAGAGATAATACCGTCTTTGAAGTTGCCCTGCTCAAATTGCTCTTGCATTAGGGCCTTAGTGCTGTCCCAAAATCCATCGGGAACCGCTTTGTAAATGCCTTCGTCTCCGTAGATCACGAACTTTCGGTCGTGAACAGCAACATAGATGAGCACTCCATTGCGCTCCTCAGTCGCGTCCATTTTTAGCTGAACAAAGACCTGTTGAGCTCGGCTAAAATGATCGATTTTGGCGAGGGCCTCGATGTGGACCCGGATTTCACCTGAGGTGTTTTTTTCGGCCTGCCGGATGGCGGCCACAATCTCGTCCTCTTCTGCTTTGGTCAGAAAAGCTTCGACTTGTGACATAGGGTTCTTATTAAGATCCGAAATCGACTTCCACTGGTTTTTCGGCGCCTTCAACCGACTCGAAACGAGAAAGATCATCTTCCAGTCCGAACCAGCCGGCCATGACCGAGCCAGGGAACTTCTTGATGTGCTGCTTGTAGTTGTTTACCCCATCGTTGTAGCGATCGCGGGCGACATTGATGCGGTTTTCGGTACCTTCTAATTGCTGCTGTAACTCAGAAAAGTTCTTTGTGGCCTTTAAATCGGGGTAGCGTTCTACGCTAACCAACAAGCGAGATAAGGCGGAAGAAAGTCCTGCTTGGGCTTCCTGGAAAGCGGCGATCTTTTCTGGAGAAAGATCGTCAACGCTAACGTTGGTCGCCGTAGCCTTGGAACGGGCTTCAATGACGTCCTTCAAGGTGCCTCTTTCGAAGTCTGCGGCCCCCTGAACGGTTTTAACCAGGTTGCCAATCAGGTCGTTTCGGCGCTGGTAGGCGCTTTCTACTTTGGACCATTCGGTTTTGGCATCTTCGTATTTAACAACGCCATCATTGTAGAATCCGACGGCGTAGTTGTAAACCACAAAGCCTAGGACTACAACGATTACCAAAGGAATAAGCCATTTTTTCATCGTGTAAAGTGTTTAGTGTTTATGAATTGGTATAAAGATGTTCCAATTTGTTACAGGACGGCCCGCAATTGATCTAAAGGTTCTCCTTTATTTTCAAAAGCTCGGCCTTGACCCGTTCCAATTTTTGGATGATATCAAAGGTAGATAAGGCTTCTTTCTTTTCTTCTTTCAAATGAATTTTTGCCCCTTCCAGGGTGAAGCCTCTTTCTTTTACCAGGTGGTAAATCAGTTGTAAATGCTTGATGTCGTCCGGGGTAAACTTCCGGTTGCCCTTGGCATTTTTCTTGGGTTGAAGAATATCGAACTCCTTCTCCCAGAAGCGAATCAGAGAGGTTTTCACGCCAAAGGCCTTGGCGACTTCGCCAATTCCGTAGTAGCGTTTTTCAGGAAGATCAACATGCATAGGCCCTGAGGATTAATCCAGTGCTTGGTTTTCGCGCTGAGAGAGTTTAACCAATAGGGCGTACTCTTCTGAAGTCAGGTTGCCGGAGTAGAAGTTGATTGGATTCAACTTGTTTCCGTCTTTCCAGATTTCGTAATGGAGGTGAGGCGCTTGAGAGCGTCCAGTACTTCCCACAAAACCAATCAGGTCCCCACGCTTTACTTTTTGGCCCTTGGTCACATTGTAACGGCTCAAGTGAGCATACAAGGTCAGGTAACCAAAGCCGTGGTCTATACGGATGTGCTTTCCGAATCCAGTGGATCGGCTGTCGGCACGAGTCACCACTCCGTTTCCGGTCGCGTAGATCGGCGTACCTCGAGGGGCAGAAAAGTCCATTCCGTAGTGGAACTTACGCACCTTGGTAAAAGGATCCGAGCGCCATCCAAATCCGGAGGCCATTCTTCTCAGATTCTCATTACTCACCGGCTGAATAGCGGGAATAGACTGCAGAAGTTCTTCTTTTTCGACAGCGAGCTTGGCAATTTCATCCAAGGACTTGGACTGGATCACCAACTGCTTTTGGAGGGTATCCAAACGCTGAGCGGTCGATTTAATCAATTCTGTATTGTTGAAACCTTCCAATCCTGCATAGCGGTTCACCCCACCAAAACCAGCTCGGCGCTGATCATCCGGAATAGGGTTGGCCTCAAAATACAGGCGGTAGATGGTGTTGTCGCGTTCTGCGATATCCGACATGACGGATTCCATGCGCTCCATCTTCTTGTTCATGATCTCAAACTGCAACTCGTATTGCTTTACCTCACGCTGTAAAAGGTACTCGTTTGGGGTGATGACGAAGTTGGCGTTCAATAGAATGGTCAGGCCCAATAGACCGAACAAGGCTGACCCCAGCAGGAAGAAAAATATGCGCAAATACTTGCTCGACTTTTTAGGGTCAATTTTTCTATAGGAGAGCGTGTCTGGATCGTAGTAGTACTTTACTTTAGACATGA
>CAZLGZ010000294.1:0-2600 GCA_964558965.1 uncultured Flavobacteriaceae bacterium | reverse complement strand
GGCCTTCATCCCAAGAGAAAACTCAGGCAGAGGCTCCTTGGTCGAAACCAATCCGTTGACTTGTATGTTTCCGCCCAAAAGCTCCCCTTGCAAGTTGCTGATGGTTGCGGTTTCTTCCTTGATTCGGAGTTGGCCACTGACATTGCGCAGGGTCAGGTTGTCGTACAGCACCTTCTTCGCTTTGGCGTCAATGGTACAATCCAAGATCGCTGGAATCTTGATTTTTTCCCGAACCAGTTCAGGGCTATTGGGTCCGCTTCCAGGGGAATCTTCGCTTTCAATGGCTTCGTCTACCATAAAATCATTGACGACAAATTGCTCCGAATTCATCTGAAAACGCCCTTCCATACTCTCCTTATTAAAAAAGAAGCCCAGGAGGTTATCAATGCGTCCGGTAGCACTAAAATCCGTTTGTCCCAGCTTTCCGTCGAAGTACTTTAAGTCGACCATCTTTGGGGTAAACTCCACTGCAGCCAACTTGACTTGTAGGGGGTTCTGTAGCTCTTCCCCTGCGTACTCAAACTCCAAAAGATTAAGGGTTCCCTGGGTCTTGGTATTCTCGTATCGCTTGGCCTCAACATCAGACATCGAAAACTTGGTGCTGATATCGGCAACCAATATCCCTCCTAAATCATAAGTGGAAGGCATTGGATAAGCCTTGGCCAGGTTACTCAAATTGAGCTTTCCTTTGATCTCGGCATCCACGGCGGTATTGCCCGTCAGATTTTCGACCAGGGCCTTCATTCTAAAGCGATCACCATCCAGATTAAAAGCGAGTTGCTTGAGATCCAGGTAGGTCTCTTCTGCCTTCCCTGAGGTATTTAAAATCTCGGCCTCAATATTGACCTCATTGACCGATTTGTCCAACTCCGGATACTTGAAGGAGGCATTGTCCGCGTCGATTCGAATGTCAAAGGTTGGAATATTGGTTTCATTCAGAATCCCTTTCACTTTTCCGTTCACCGAAAAATTCCCTCGGGTTTGCACCCCTTCGATATCTTGTGAAAAGCGCTTGGGAATTACGGCAAGAAAGTTTTTAAAATCGGAAGAAGGGGTTCTAAAATTCAAATCCAGCAGCTGGTGGCTTTCCTTGAGTTGAACAAAGCCATCAAAAACCAGGGGCAACTGATTGATTTGCGCCTCATTCTTTAAAAAGACGTACTTATTGAGGTTCAAATTGATGCCTATTCCCGCTTTCAAAGCGATTCGCTGATCTGTCAAATAGGCCGTACTGTCATAAGAAAAAGAAACCAAGGCTTCGGTTTCGGTTTGCAGATCTGATACGGCTAATCCCAAGTCACCCCAACCGTTGTGGCGGATATCGCGTACTTCTAAAAAGGTTCCGCTTTCTTGATCGCGGTAATTTACCCGGCTTCTTTTGATGTGATATTCCTTCAAATCAAAACTCACTTGCCCTGAGGAACCTCCATCGGCTCCCGTAGCAGACTCTCCACCACTCTTGGCAATATCATAGTTGTTGCGGCCTGTGGAATCCACCACCACGTTGAGGAGGGCATCTTCAAGCTCCAATTTTTTCACTCCGATATCACTGGAACTTCCTTGAAAAATGACCCCAAGGGACATTTCCAGATCAATCTGCTCAGCCTTGAACAAGGTGTCTCCCTCAAAAGGTGCTTTATTGACCAAAGCCAGTTGGTTGATGGTAATATGCGCATCCGGAAATCCCTTCCACAAACTGAAATCGACTGACTCAAAATCCAGGGTCGCATCAATTTGCTCATTGACCTTTTCTTTAAATAGCTCCGCCAGCTTGCCCTCTACCAAGTAGGGTAATGCGATTGCTACACCCGAAACGATAAGTATAGCGTAGAATAAAAGTCTTTTGATGGTTTTCATACCTCAGGCTTTTTATGGGATTATAACAGCGCCCTAGTCCAAAGAAATCTCTTCTCCTACCTTTAAACCAAAACGGCGTCGTATGATATATACGAACAAATAGAGCAAAGGGGTGTCGAAGAGTGCAATCATTACTTTAAAAAGGAAACCCGCAATAACCAAACCGTAAAATCTCGACCAGGCAATTTCTCCAAAAGAACAGAGTAGCAGGACCACAGTAAAGGTGTCGATAAACTGAGA
Source organism: uncultured Flavobacteriaceae bacterium (assembly GCA_964558965.1). Lineage (GTDB taxonomy): Bacteria > Bacteroidota > Bacteroidia > Flavobacteriales > Flavobacteriaceae > Aureicoccus. The sequence continues at coordinate 503 of CAZLGZ010000294.1, read as the reverse complement.
AGAAAAGGTCGAAAAGTTATTTCTGAGCCACAGGTATTTACCCGCCGTTATCCGCTTCCAGAAGTGATATACCTGAATGTCGACAAATTGAGCCAACAAATAGGCCATCATCGAAGCAAACACCGCGACGATGGTATTTCCGAAAACATCCGTAAACATCTCATTATTGACCGGAGACCACTCTGTAGCCGGTACAGACGAAGCGGTATAGACGATCAGCAAAGAGAAAAAGGAGGCAAAAATCCCCGCTATAACGACCTGATTGGCCTTTTTCTTTCCGAAGATTTCAGAGATTAAATCCGTGATCAAAAAGGTGATCGGATAGGGCAAAATACCCACCGAAATCTCGAAGATCGGCGCCCCAAAGATGGTGATGTCACCAAAGGGCTGCCAATAGAAAAACTTCTGAAAAATCAGGTTGGACACCACCAAGGAAGTGATGAACAAGGCCCCCATATAGAGGTAAATCTGATAGGCCAGTCGCTTGTCGGCGAGCTTCATAA
>CAZLGZ010000293.1:0-2614 GCA_964558965.1 uncultured Flavobacteriaceae bacterium | reverse complement strand
TTCAAATTCTGACCACCAGCTGACAGTATCGGGTAAAGCCGGTCGCAACAGATGGCTGGGAAGAAGGCCGAGAACGCGTCCTGTGGCGATGAACCCTGTAGATCACCCAATGGGTGGTGGTGAAGGAAGGGCGTCCGGAGGACACCCAAGATCTAAGAATGGCATCCCTGCTAAAGGGTACAAGACCCGTTCCAAGACGAAAGCCAGCAATAAGCAAATTGTAGAACGCAGAAAAAAATAAATCGATAGAAGTATGGCACGTTCGCTAAAAAAAGGACCTTATGTTTTCCACGCGTTGGAAAAGAAAGTCCAGAAGAATATAGACTCAGGCAAGAAGTCTGTGATCAAGACCTGGTCAAGGGCATCGATGATCACTCCTGACTTCGTCGGTCAGACCATCGGTGTGCACAACGGCCGTCAGTTTGTTCCGGTATACATCACCGAGAACATGGTAGGTCACAAGTTAGGTGAGTTTTCTCCGACCCGATCGTTCAGAGGTCATGCCGGAGCCAAGAATAAAGGAAAAAAATAACAGGTTATGGGAGTTCGTAAGAAGTTAAGAGCAGATCAGCGCAAAGAAGAGCGCAAGAACCAATACGTTGCTAAACTCAATGGTTGCCCAACCTCTCCAAGGAAAATGCGCCTGGTCGCTGATTTGATCAGAGGCGTTGAAGTGGAGAAGGCCTTGCAGATTTTGAAGTTCAACCCAAAAGAGGCTTCAGTGAATTTGGAGAAGCTCATGCTCTCTGCCATTGCCAACTGGCAGGCTAAGAATGAGGACGCCAACATTGAGGACGCCGGGTTGTTCGTGAAGGAGATCTATGTCGACAGCGCTACTATGCTGAAGAGACTGCAGACAGCGCCTCAGGGTAGAGCACACAGAATCAGAAAACGTTCAAACCACGTAACCTTGGTTTTAGGAACTAATAATTTAAGTAATTAACGAGCATGGGACAGAAGACAAATCCGATAGGAAATCGATTGGGAATCATCAGAGGATGGGAATCTAATTGGTATGGAGGAAATGACTACGGTGACAAGATTGCTGAAGACAGCAAGATCCGTAAGTACATCCATGCGCGTTTGTACAAAGCCAGTGTTTCCAGAGTGATCATCGAGCGCACTCTGAAACTTGTAACCGTTACTATCACCACAGCCCGTCCCGGTATCATCATCGGTAAAGGCGGCCAGGAGGTAGACAAGTTGAAAGAGGAGCTCAAGAAGATCACCGGGAAGGAAGTACAGATCAATATCTTCGAAATCAAACGTCCGGAACTTGACGCTCAGTTGGTTGCAGCCAGCATCGCCCGTCAGATAGAGAACAGAATCTCGTATCGTCGTGCGATTAAAATGGCCATTGCCGCCACAATGCGTATGAATGCCGAGGGTATTAAAGTACAGATCTCAGGTCGTCTGAACGGTGCTGAGATGGCGAGATCCGAAGCCTACAAGGAAGGAAGAATTCCTCTTTCCACGTTCAGGGCTGACATTGACTACGCTTTGGAAGAAGCGACAACGACTTATGGTAAGATCGGTGTCAAAGTATGGATCATGAAAGGTGAGGTTTATGGCAAGAGAGAATTGTCTCCGCTGGTCGGTCTTTCCAAGAAAGGCAAAGGTGGTGGCAAAGGTCCGGGCCGAGGTAAATCTCGTAGATAATTTTTTTTAAGACTTAGAAAATGTTACAGCCAAAAAGAGTAAAATACCGTAGAGTACAGAAAGGCAAAGGTAATATGACCGGGATCTCGCACAGAGGTCATCAGCTTTCAAATGGTATGTTCGGTATCAAATCCCTGGAGCAGGACTTAATCACTTCCCGCCAGATCGAAGCGGCTCGTGTCGCTGCGACGCGTTACATGAAAAGACAGGGAAGTTTGTGGATCAAGATCTTTCCGGACAAGCCTATCACCAAAAAGCCTCTCGAGGTTCGTATGGGTAAGGGTAAAGGAGCGCCTGAATATTTCGTGGCGGTTGTCAAGCCGGGTAGAATTATGTTTGAAGTAGGCGGAGTGCCTATTGAAGTTGCGCGTGAAGCTTTGCGTCTCGCGGCACAGAAGCTGCCCGTGAAAACGAAGTTCGTAGTTGCAAGAGACTTTGACAACGCTTAATTTTTTAGAAAGATGAAACAGTCAGAAATCAAAGAATTATCAGTAGAAGAGCTTCAGGAGAAGTTGGAGATCAACAAGAAGAAGTACGTCGATCTCAAGCTTGCTCATGCGATCTCTCCGTTGGAAAGCCCGTTGCAATTGAGAAATCTTCGCAAGACGGTTGCCCGAATTGCCACTGAATTAAATAATAGAGGATTACAATAATTGTAATTGAATTGAAGAGATGGAAAAAAGAAATCTTAGAAAGGAAAGAATTGGAGTAGTTTCAAGCAACAAGATGCAAAAGTCGATTGTTGTCTCTGAGGTGAAACGGGTAAAGCATCCCTTGTACGGCAAGTTCGTTTTGAACACGAAGAAATATGTGGCGCACGACGAGAACAATGACTGCAATGAAGGCGACACGGTTCGCATCATGGAGACGCGTCCGATGAGCAAGTCCAAGCGATGGAGGTTAGTAGAAATCTTAGAAAGAGCTAAATAATTATGTTACAGCAAGAATCAAGATT
>CAZLGZ010000292.1:0-2617 GCA_964558965.1 uncultured Flavobacteriaceae bacterium | reverse complement strand
CTCATGGTACCCTTCTTGTACTTCTTGGTGATCTGAACAATGGCGTATCCATTGGGCACATTGAAGCGCTCAATATCACCTACATTGCTGTCCTCTGCAAAGGCCCATTTGACAATTTGGCGCTGCTCTCCCAAACCAGGAAGATTCTCGTCCAACTCCTTTACCTTGTTCACCGGACGCAGCACGTACTTCTTTTCTTCGGTCACATCGCCAAAGGCATTGACATCGGCTTCCTTCACTTCCTTCTCAAATTGGGTGGCTTCCTGGTACAAGCTGTTCAAGGTCTCCTCACTGGGCTGTATATTCTTTGTCAAGTGCGCCACCTGGAAAAGGTCCTGCTTCTCTTCTACTTTGATGATGTGGAATCCGAATTCGGTCTCTACCAAATCAATTTTACCCACCTCATTGGAGAAACAGAAATCACTGAATTCTTTTACCATTGACCCATTGTCCTGGAAGAACCCAAGGTTCCCACCTTGATTGGCTGATGGCCCATCGGAGTGCTCTCGGGCCAAGGCCGCAAAATCTGCATCTTCTTTCAAAGCCTCTACAAGAATTTTATCCGCCTCCTCTTTGGCCTCTTCTTTTGTACGGGTAATGGTTTCTGCCGCACGCGTCGCCCCTTCGAAAGCGAATAATATATGGCTGGCGCGCACATTTCCACCGGGTTTCTTCCCAAGCATACGGGTAACCTTGAAGCTCTTCGCATCGCGGTAAGGACCATATACTCCGCCAACTTCCAAAGCAACCAAGCTGTCCAGAGCCGCAGAAGGCAACGTATTTTGCGGCTTGTAGATGGTATCCAATTTGGTATCAGAATCACTGTATAAGAAGTTGTCCAAGTCTGTACTTGCTGCGAATGCATCTTTAAATTCAGTCACATGAGCTTCTGCCGCCTTTTCATCTTCAACCGAAGCCTTTTCTTCAAAGAAGACAAATCGGATGTCTCTTGCATTCTCCTGCTCGAAGTCATCCGGATGCTTACTGATGTAATCCTGAATGGCACTGGTGCTGATTGGGATAGTCGAATCGGCTACAGAAGTGTAAGGAACACGAACAAACTCCATATTGATCTTGTCTGTACTGAAACCGTAGTCAAACTCTCCTTCTTTCAATGTTGCTCCCAATCCGGCTTGCACAAGGTTGAAGTACATCTGCTCCTTGGCCTGACGAGAAATATTGGCTTCATCCTCCAACCAGGCTTGGTAACGCGCCGGGTTGTCCTCTTGCCAGGACTGGATGGTCATTCTAAACAGGTCTTCGTTGAAGTTTCCTTCTGAATCACCAAAGTCAGGAACCTGATACTGCCAGTTGTTTTTGCGCACGTAGTCAACGATTTGATCGCTGCCTACATTCAATCCCAAATCCTCGAATTGCTGACGCAAAATCTCGCTGCGCACTTCTTGATCGTAAACGATGTTTACCATCTGCGTAGTAGACATTCCACGCCCGTATTGGTTCTTTCTGCGCTCCAGGGTATTGCGGAATTGATCAATACTCAAGGGCTCTCCATTGACCTCAGCAATGGCCGATCCAATCTTGGCTCCCCCGCCAAAACTTCCGTCACTATCAATGATACCCTGAATTACAAAAGCAAAAAGCGCCAACCCGATAATCAGGATAAGAACCGTGGTACGCTTGCGAATATTTTCTAAGATTGCCATTTCAGCCTTGTTTTTCTACAATTTTCAGGGGGCGAAAATACCCTTTTTTTTTCAATTTGGAAAGGAAAAAATCGGCTGGGAGCCCACTATTGCTCTCGGATTTTCTCGACTTCGACCAGATCAATTTTGTTGTTGGAAACTTCGCGGATCAAAAAGTGGAAGCCCTCGGTCTCCACCCGGGTCTTCTGCTCCGGAATTTCTTCGGTCAAGTGCACAATCAAGCCTCCCAGGGTTTCGTATTCTTCGGCCTCCGGTAAATCGAGTTTATACTGCTCATTGAGGTAGTCGACTTCGAGTCGGGCCGAGAAACAAAAATGGTCTTCGCCAAGTTGTTCTTCCTGCAAATCCGTGCTGTCGTGTTCGTCTTCGATTTCGCCGAAGAGCTCCTCAATAATGTCCTCAACGGTGAGTATGCCTGAAGTACCACCATACTCGTCGATCACCACGGCCACACTCTTTCTCTTGCGGGTCAGCACATTCAAGATATCCTGGATCAGCATGGTCTCGGGCACATACTCTACGGAACGCAAAATGCTGCGCAGGGAACCGGGTTTGCGGAAAAGCTCGAAAGAGTGGGTATATCCAATGATCTCATCAATGTTATTCTTGTAGATAAAGATCTTGGAGTACCCGGTTTCTGTAAAAAGTTTTAGCAAAGCGGATGGGCTCTCATGCATTTCAATGGCGCAAATCTCGGTGCGCGGAACCATCACCTCTCGGGCTTTGACTTCAGCAAATTCCAGTGCATTCTGGAAGATTTGGATTTCACTGTCCAGCTCCTCGTCTTGCTCCATGCCCTCGACCTGCTCCGAGATGTAGTCGCCCAGTTCGAGTTTGCTAAAGGAGAGCTGTACCTGATCCCCTTCGGTCTTGAAGAAGGTCTTGAGAATAAAATCAGAAACCCCCATTACCACCCAGGAAAAACCGGAAAACAGGATGTAAAAGATATAGGC
>CAZLGZ010000291.1:0-2655 GCA_964558965.1 uncultured Flavobacteriaceae bacterium | reverse complement strand
CTACAACATTCAGGAAGGTTCTGCACGCTTTATGGAATATAAAGGAATGAAAGTCATGGAGCAGTGGAGCAAGTCCGAGCATGAGCCTTCCATTCAAAAGGACTCTCTTTTCCATTCTCACAAAGACTTTGAGAACATTGTACTTGAGCAGCCTGATTTTGAATACTTGATCTATGCAGGTCCAAACACCTACCATTATGCCATTGGGTTCAATATTCTGCGATTACTAGAACAATTTGGAGTTCCCTTTCAAGAAAAGATTTTAACCCAGCCCGAAAGAGGGCTGCACCTCTACCTGGAAGATTATATTCAGAGTCAAAATCGTTCTTGAGATTCGATTTAAGACTTTGGAATGCGTTCTTTCGCTGGGGTAAGGTTATTTTTAAGAACAGAAAAACCGAATTGGATACAACTCAGAATTTTCATTCTCATCATCAAAAGACGATAGATAAGTTGGTCGCTGCCTATAGGGATCAGCCTTTTGTTGAGGCCATCATTATTGGTGGTTCTGTTGCCAAGGGCTGCGCCCGCGAGGATTCCGATGTCGATTTTATGATGTTGGTTCAAGACGAAGAATACATAAAAAGAGAAGCCGTAAATGACCTCTTTATCAACCGCACAGACCTTTGTGATTACCCCAAGGGATATGTAGATGGAAAGATTATTTCCTGGGACTATTTAAAGTTGGTGTCAGAAAAAGGGAATGAACCGACCAGAGCTGCTTTCGATGGCGCTTTCCCTGCATTTAATAAAGACGGAAAGCTATTAGATCTGTTGCATAAAATACAGCGATATCCAGAGGAAGGACGGGAAGAGCGCATGCGTTCCTTCTATTCCATGGCTTTTATACAACACTGGCTTATGGGCGAGGCTGATCGTCACGATAACCTCTATACCAAAACAAGAGCCGCTTCCCAGTTGACGCTCTTTGCCTCCCGATTAATCTTAGCACACAACCGCATTTTATTTCCCTACCACAAATGGCTGATAACCTATTTAGACAAGTGTCCAGATAAACCAGAGCACTTTAAGGAACAAATAGAACAGCTCCTGCTCCACCCCAATATGGAAAATGCGCATACTCTTTTCACTAATCTAAAAGAATTTCGGGACTGGGGAGTAACTGATTTAGAAGCCTTTACCTGGTTTCTTACTGATGTGGAATGGAGTTGGATGAGGGATCAAACCCCTTTAGAAGACCTGTAATTTATACACTATGACAAAAAGCTTCCTCCTCCTCTGCTTGATTCTGCTTGCTTCTTGCGCTACTAAAGAAGAACAAGCCGTAGACTACATGAACTACCACCAAGAAATCCAAAAGGCAGAAGAGTTCATTGCCAACGAAGACTATCAAGAGGCCTTAGTGATTTATACAAGTCTTTCTGAAGAATATGACTTTGTCTTTAAAAGAGACCGGGAAACCGCAAAGCAATTGGCTGTAAAGCTCAAGCAAGAAGCTCCAATATTTCCGGAACAGGCTATTGACTCCAGTTTACGTGAAGAAATTGAGGGCATGATTGCCGAAGATCAGCGCCTGGCCAAGGTGGTCGCCTTTATGGAAGACGAAAGCGAGCAAGAGGCTTTTTTGCTGGATTCCTTTGCACCGCACAGTGAACGCCAAGTTCGAAAACTCATTGAGATTCTAAAGAGACATCCCTACCCTGGGGAGAAGGCCATTGGCAATGACTTTTGGGTTTCGACCATTGTCAGCCACCACAATTCCATTTCGGTGGAGCAAGTCAAAAACGATACCCTGTTTGACTTCTTAAAACCCCGCTTTAAAGAAGCCATCAAAAAAGGAGAAATGTCTCCATATGAGCTGGCGCTGATGGAAGACTGGAGAATAGCCGTACTAACGGAAGGTACTTATTCAGGCTATGGGTATTTAAACGGGCCAATCAAAGACAGTATCGCCCGCATCAATGCCAAGCGGAAAGCGGTTGGATTACGACCGGTTGAACTGCGCAACCGACTCGTTGATATCGTTCAAAAGACGGGTATGGACTTTCAACTTCCGGATTGGGTGGAAGGGAAAATCGAGATTCGGGAATAGAGAATTGACACCTATTGGAAGATAGTCTCTGTTATTCTTGTTACAAGAATTCAAGTTAATAGTCTACACAGGGAAGGGTATTTATCCTACTCTATTACCGAAACTGAAATTCGAACTTCTACTCCATGAAAATCGCTTATCCTAAACCTGTGAAAAACACAATCCTACTTTTGGGTCTGGTCACCCTGTTTTCGAGCTGTCAAAAAAAACCAGAGGTACAGCTCTCACCCCAAAAGAAAGAAGTGGCCCAGCAATTGGACACCTATTTTATAGCCTTGACTGAACTGCAAAAGTTCAACGGGGTTATTCTGGCCTACAAAGAAGACACCCTACTGCTGAAAAAAGCCTACAACCTGAATTCCGATCAGGAGAGTTCCACATTTGTCACAACAGATTCTCAATTCGACATTCATTCGGTTTCAAAATTGATGGCCAGGTACCTCCTCCTCCAATTGGAACAGGAAGAGAAGCTAAGTATCGAAGACCCTGTGAGTCAATTCTATCCGAGTTTTCCGCACGGCGAAAAGATTAGCCTCTCCATGCTTCTCGACCATACCTCAGGTCTACCTCGTGAGTTTGCTGATTTTGAAGGAGACAAACAG
>CAZLGZ010000290.1:0-2656 GCA_964558965.1 uncultured Flavobacteriaceae bacterium | reverse complement strand
TACGACATGATGATCACATTCATTTTCAATTGAGGTAGGTGGTCGGATTTCACTACCTTTTGAATAATAAATCCGATTGACCAAAATAAAAACACCAATTAACTATGGAAATCATTAAACTAGCCACCGAATGGGCCAAAGCAGAAGTTTTCTCTGCCCGTTTCTTTATTCTTTTTGCCTTAATGTTTCTGGCCGCGAGTGCAGGCTTCTGGCAGTTAGGAAAAACCGAAATGGCCCGCGCCTACATTATCCCCAGTTTGGTCGCTGGACTCTTACTCCTGGCCGTTGGCCTTGGTATTTTCTACGCCAATAAATCCCGGGCAACCAGCTTTGTGGAGGCTTATGAAGCCAATCCTACCGAATTTATACAGTCCGAAATCGTCCGGACCGACAAATCCATAGGAGAATACAACACTATAGTGTTCAAGGTCATCCCGGGGATCATCATCGTCTGTGCCTTGATCATCGTCTTTATGGACAAAACAAATTGGAGGGCCACCGCCATCACCATTATCGCTATGATGATTGTGATTCTGTTGGTCGACAGCAATGCCAAAGCCCGGATTGAAACCTACCAAGACCAGCTAAAAGCAGTCGAGGCTTAAAGAGCAACTCTCTCTTTCTGACATTGATTTATAATGGATACTTTTAGGCTTTCAAGTGAAGGATTGACCTAAAATGCAGGCCTTATGAAGTCGCTTATAGAGAAAGAGTTCGGTATCCCTGTCGACCATATCAAATCTCTGGCGGGGTACGACAACAAAAACTACCGCATTACTTCCGGGCAAAACAAGTACGTCTTCAAAACCTACTCCCTGACGGAAGACCTGTTTTACACCGTCAATGCCGAAAACGATACCCTTCGTCAGCTGGCCAAAACAAGGGGCAAGCAAGTGCCTGCCGTACATCCTTTTCTCGACCAGTCTACCCTCAAAGTCATTGAGATCGAAGAGGAGCCAAGGATTTGCCGAATGCTCTCCTTTATGGAAGGAAAGTTCCTCGGAGAGGTGGAACACAATTCGCCACTGCTTGCATCCTTCGGGACATTTTTGGGCCAACTGGATAAAAGTTTGCGGGACTTCAGGCACCCGAGCATACAAGCCCGGCAATGGGAATGGGACCTGCAGTACTTTGATCTGAATAAGAAGTACATCGATGATGTTCCCGAGGCTTCCCATCGAAAACTCCTGCTCTACTTCTTTGATCAATTGGAAGAGAATGTACGTCCTTACTTCGGGGAATTACGCAAACAAATCATTCACAACGATGCCAACGAGTGGAATATCTTGGTCGAAAACAACCAAGTCTCTGGCATCATTGACTTTGGCGACTTAGCGCATACTTTTTTGATCAATGAAGTGGCCATCGCCCTGACCTATATCTGTTACGATAAAGAGGAACCTTTAGAATGGGTGAGTCCTTTTCTAGAAGCCTACCACGAGGTTTTTCCACTGGAAGAAAAAGAAATCGAGGTCCTTTATTACCTCATTGCCGCTCGACTGTGTACCAGTGTATGCAATTCGGCCCATGCCAAGAAAACCGATCCGGAGAATACCTATGCATCCTCCAGTGAAGCCAATGCCTGGAAGATGCTGAAAAAGTGGCTTTCGATTAATCCTGTACTAGCCGAACACACCTTTAGGAAGGCCATTGGTCTATCACCAAAAATAGCCTCTACCCAAAAAGCACTTGACGCTCGGCAAGCCTATTTTGGAAAGAACCTGTCTTTGAGCTACAAGGTTCCTATCCATATGAGTCGTTCAGCCTTTCAGTACATGTATGACGCCGAAGGCAATACCTTTTTAGATGCCTACAACAACATTCCACATGTAGGGCACTCGCACCCTAAAGTGGTAAGGGCGGGGCAAAAACAGATGGCCCGACTCAATACCAATACCCGCTATGTTTATGATGAGCTGGCAGAATATGCCGAAAGACTCTTGCAACACTTTCCGGCCAAGCTCAACAAAGTCTTCTTTGTGAATTCAGGAAGCGCCGCCAGCGATCTGGCAATGAGACTAGCTCAGGCCCACACCAAAGCCCGTCATGTTCTGGTTATGGAAGACGGGTACCACGGCAATACCCAGACCTCTATCGACATCAGCGATTACAAATTCAACAACCCCAAAGGCGACGGACAAAAAGAGCATGTCTATAAAACCGCTCTTCCAAACACCTATAAAGGCAAATTTGCGGGAGAAGTGGAGGCCGGAAAACGCTACGGAGAAGAGGCGGTCGCTCAGATTCAAAATAGCCCTCAGCCGATCGGAGCCTTTATTTGTGAGCCTGTGGTAGGATGTGCCGGGCAAATCCCTTTAGCAAAAGGCTACCTCAAGGAAGTCTATCCGGCCATACGAGCCCAGGGTGGAATTTGCATCAGCGACGAAGTTCAAACCGGTTTTGGACGTTTGGGAGACCACTTTTGGGGCTATGAAGCCCAGGAGGTCGTTCCGGACATGGTTGTTTTGGGTAAGCCCATTGCCAATGGTCATCCCATGGGAGCGGTGGTCTGCACAACCGAAATTGCCGAGTCCTTCGAAAAAGGGGTAGAGTTCTTCAGCTCCTTCGGAGGGAACCCGGTTTCCTGCGCCATTGCTAAGGCCGTGCTCGAAGTCATTGAAGATGAAGGCTTACAAGAGAATGCACGTGAGGTCGG
>CAZLGZ010000289.1:0-2657 GCA_964558965.1 uncultured Flavobacteriaceae bacterium | reverse complement strand
AGATCGTCCAGTTTTTTGTTTTCTGGAACAAAGTAAGGCGGGCGTACTAAAGATACCCAATCAAGGGTTTCACTTTCGATATAGGGTAATAAATCCTTGACATACAACACCCCAATGATGCGATCAAGTTGCTCTTCATAGACCGGAACCCGCGAATAGCCCGCTTTAACGATCATTTGCATCACTTCAGCGAAGCTCTTTTCTATCGGAAGAGCAAAGACATCGGTTCGTGGACGCATAACCTGTTTGGTGTCGGTGTTTCCAAAGTTGACAATCCCTTCTAAAATCTTTTTCTCTTCTGTTGTTGTATCCCCCTCGGAGGTCAATTCAAGCGCCTGCGATAAATGGTCCACGCTAATGTTGGACTTTTTACGTCCCAAGCGGTTCTCCAAGGACTGACTGAACGACTTCATCGGTTGACTGAGGGGAGTAAAGAGCTTCTCTAGGAAGGTGATGGGCAAGGCCATAAAGAGACTGAAGGCCACCCGGTTTCGGCTCGCATAAATCTTGGGAAGGATCTCCCCGAAGAGCAAAATGAGTATCGTTGCTAAAGCAATATCCAAGACCGTTCTCTTGGCTACCAAATCAAAAAATCGCCCTTCTATCTGAGCAAACAAGACATCCCCGATGGCGGTGAATAATAGAACTATGGCGATATTGATGGCATTGTTGGCAATGAGAATAGTTGCCAATAGCTTTTTGGGCTTTTCCAATAGACGCAAAACCAGTTGAGGCCTTTTGTCCTTACTTTCCTGTAAAGACTGAATGTCTGCTGTGTGAAGTCCGAAAAGGGCGACCTCAGCGCCTGAGACCAGGGCCGAACATACCAGGAGTACCAAGAAAACGACAATGTTGACCCAAAAAAGCCCGGTCTCTGCAATGTTCGATACGGCCAAATGAAAGGGTTCTGCTTCCAACTACTACTGCTTTAAAATCAAAAAGGGAGATCATCGTCTTCCGCAGGGAGTTGCGGCGCCGGGTTAGAAGGCGCTGCTGCGGGTGCTGAAGAACTCTGTGGTTGCGCAGCAGGTGCTGAAGGACCTGCATTAAACTGACCCTCTTTCGGAGTCAAAAAGGTAAAATCGGTCACCTGGATTTCGGTGCTGTAACGGGTTTGCCCGTCTTCACCCTGCCATTGACGTGTTTTGATGCGGCCTTCTACATAGATCTTGTCTCCTTTTTTCAGGTACTTTTCACAGATCTCAGCGGCCTTGTTGCGCACAACAATATTGTGCCATTCCGTATTGTTAACCTTCTCTCCCGTCTGACGGTTGGTATAGGTTTCATTCGTTGCAATAGGGAAACGTCCAACACAGTTACCTCCTTCGAAATAGTGCATTTTAACCTCGTCTCCCAAGTGGCCAATTAGCATGACCTTATTCAGTGTTCCACTCATAATTCTCGCTTCTGGTAAAAGTACTAAAATTTCATCCGCTGTAGGAATTCAGCTAAGGGAACTGGCCAGGCAAAGCCCTCTATTTTTGAAAGCGCCTTTTGCTTTTGTTCCACCCCCATTTCATGGACTTGCTCCGTAGACCAAAAATAGAGTTGCAAGGCCCTGTGCGATAGTTGATGCTTAATCGGTTGTTCGTGTAGTTGCCGGAGTTCCATGGCCGGTTCCAAATTCAACTCTTTTCGCAGACTTTCCTGAATGCGCTCTGAACTTTCTTCCCGATCCAGTTTCAAGCCCGGAAATTCATATAATCGAGGCCAGTACCCTTTGACAGGCCGCTGTTGGACGCGAAACTCCCCCTGAGGGTCCAGCACCAAGGCAAAATGCAAATACTCCTTTTTAACCTTAGTTTTCCCGGCCTTTACGGGCAGCTGCGAAATGCGCCCCTGTCGATGAGCCTGACAACCTTCCTGCAAGGGACAAGTGGAACACCCCGGATTTTTAGGGCGACACTGCATCGCGCCAAACTCCATAATACCTTGGTTGTAATCTCCTCTTCTTGATTTGGGGAGCAAAGAATCCGCCAACGCCTGAAATTCCCTTTGACCAGGAGGACGATCAATCGGGCTGTCGATGCCATAGTAGCGAGAAAGAACCCGGTAGACATTCCCATCGACTACCGCTCGCGCCTCTCCAAAACAAATAGAGGCAATGGCACTGGCAGTATAAGAGCCCACTCCTTTTAAAGACAACAGATCCTTGTAGCTATCCGGAAACACCCCTCCGCATTCCCGACTGATGTACTTAGCGGTTGCATGAAGATTTCGAGCCCGATTGTAGTAACCCAGCCCCTGCCACAGTTTCATCACTTTTTCTTCCGGAGCGGCTGCGAGGTCATGAACTGTAGGAAAGGCTTCCACAAAACGCAAGTAATAGGGCGTCCCCTGCTCAATTCTGGTTTGCTGCATGAGAATTTCTGAAAGCCAAATGTGGTAGGGAACAGGGTTTTGACGCCAGGGTAAGTCCCTCTTATTCTGGTCATACCAGTGTAAAATACAAGCAGCAAACTTCATGAATTTGGGTGTAGGGGTTTTCTTCAACTCAGCCAAATGAAAAACCTCCATCTTTAATTCCTTAAAATCAGGGGGATTAGGCTAAAGCTGACTTTAAATTTATATATTTGCCTGCCAAAAAAAACAGAAAATAAATAATTACAATGACGAAAGCGGATATCGTATCTAGAATCTCGGAAAAACTAGGGATT
>CAZLGZ010000288.1:0-2667 GCA_964558965.1 uncultured Flavobacteriaceae bacterium | reverse complement strand
CAGCTGACATTTGAGCGAAGGTATTAGCTGTCATGAGTAGCCCCAAAAGAAGAGTAAATACAAGCTTTACTGGGGACTTTTGCGCAGGAAATAAAGGAGAATTCTTCATGAGTTTGTTCTAATAGGTTCGGATAAAAGTACAGAAAGACTTCCGAGATCAATCCGTAATTCTCGTTAAAATCCACGTAATTTGCTCTGGATCTAACGCTAGAACATGTCTACCGCTAAAAAAGAGTACAAGAGGGTAACGGTAAAATCCCTCATCGAGATGAAGCAAACCGGAGAGAAAATCTCTATGCTTACCGCCTATGACTATTCAATGGCCAAAATTGTCGATGCGGCACAAGTCGATGTCATCCTTGTGGGGGACTCCGCCAGTAATGTGATCGCCGGACACGAAACCACCCTACCCATTACTCTAGATCAGATGATCTACCACGCGAGTTCTGTGGTCAGAGCGGCCAAAAGAGCGTTGGTAGTGGTCGACATCCCCTTCGGGAGTTATCAAAGTGATTCCAAAGAGGCGCTGCGTTCAGCCATCCGCATCATGAAAGAAAGTGGAGGGCATGCAGTAAAAGTCGAAGGAGGTGAAGAAATCAAAGACTCTGTTAAACGCATTATCCAAGCGGGGATTCCCGTTATGGGCCACCTGGGATTAACCCCTCAGTCCATTTATAAATTCGGAACCTATACCGTTAGAGCCAAGGAAGAAGCCGAGGCAGAAAAGCTTAAACGCGACGCCAAGATGCTCGAAAAGATAGGGTGCTTCGCCTTGGTACTGGAAAAAATCCCAGCCAAACTCGCGGAAGAAGTGGCGGCCAGCCTAACTATTCCTGTCATTGGAATCGGAGCCGGTGGTGGAGTCGACGGGCAAGTACTGGTGGTACACGATTTGTTGGGTATGACCCACGAATTCAATCCGCGCTTCCTCAGAAGGTACATGAACCTCTACGATGAGATGGGCAAGGCCATTGGTCAGTACGTGGATGATGTGAAGAGTCGCGACTTTCCCAACGAGAGCGAACAATACTAGACCTCCCCTTCTATGGGACCTTTGGAAGAAATCCTCTTCGAAGACAATCACCTTTTGGTGGTCAATAAAAAGTGTGGTGAACTCGTGCAGGGAGACCAAACCGGTGACCAGCCCTTGGTGGAACGCCTTAAAGAATACCTAGTCAAACGCTACAACAAGCCGGGCGCTGCTTTTTTAGGAGTGGTACACCGCCTGGACCGACCCACCTCCGGGGTTGTAGTCTTCGCCAAGACCTCCAAAGCCTTAAGTCGATTGAACGCCCAATTTGCTCAAGGGCAGACCCAGAAAACCTACTGGGCATTGGTCAATCAACTGCCTGATAAAAAGGAAACTGGAGAATTGCATCATTGGCTTATTCGCAACCCCAAACAGAATAAATCCTACGCCCATCCCGATAAAAAATCGAACAGCAAAGAAGCCCGTTTGCGCTACCGGACCCTAAAAAAGTTGGATCGCTACATTTGTCTAGAAATTGATTTGCTTACCGGCCGACACCACCAGATACGGGCTCAACTAGCAGCTTGCAGTTCTTGGATCAAAGGAGATTTAAAGTATGGAGCCAAAAGATCAAACCCCGATGCGGGGATCAGTCTTCACGCCCGTAAGCTGCAACTAGAACACCCGGTAAAAAAAGAGCAAATGACCTTTATTGCTCCCCCACCCCAAGGCGATGTTTGGCCTCTGGATTAACGGACCGTATTCAAGGCTTTTTCACGGATAATCTCCGCAACAGGTCGGTTCTGTAAATGACTCTCCAGCCAGGAAAGAATATCGAGGTAGAGGAAGGCTCTCTTTTCGTAAGGATGGTTCTCGAACTTCTTTAGTTCGGTGTAGAGTTTCTCAAATTCAGCCCGCAGCTCGGTCGGATAGATATCCCCAAGGCGGCGCAAGAACTTGATCATTTCTTTTTGAACAGCGTGCAAGTCATTCATCTTGAGCAGGAACTTGAAAGTACTTTTGAGCTGAACTTCCAGGTGATAATCCAACCCAGCTTCGTAATGGGCTACCAAGCTTAGAACGCGAGCAAAACACATCAGGTCTTCGCGCATTTTTAGCTGTTTATTCTCGATGATGCGCTTCAGGTACTGAATGCAATTTTTATGGTCCCCTATCCCAAAGTATAAACAAGCCAGTTTGTAATAGAGTAACATGATATGGTGCTGATCAATGCGGTCTTGGTGCTTTTCTATTCCGTATTCCACAATCTGAACTAAGGGCAGGCCTTTCTCAAAAGTACCTTCCATAAAGTGCAGATTGAGTTTATTCGAATTCAAATACAAGAACGCCAGGGAAGCAATGTTCTCATTTTTAGGAAAGCGGTCGGAAGTCAAAATCTCTTCCAACTTTTCAAGGGTTTCCCGAAACTGCGAACTGTATTTGATAAAAAAGAGGGATTCCAGTAAGTAATGATTCGACTTCAAGAAGAAAACCGGATTCAGGTAAATCTGTTCCGGATGCTCGTAAAATAGATCCACCCACTTATTGGCAAAGCGGTAACAACCCAAAAAATCCTGGGTCAAAAAGGAATACCAGAGGTGGGCCTTGTACAACCACATTTTCTCGCGAAAACCGAGTTCAGTCATTTCAAAATCAGGTAAATGCGTTTCAAAAAAACGCTCTACCCTTTCCAGATC
>CAZLGZ010000287.1:0-2673 GCA_964558965.1 uncultured Flavobacteriaceae bacterium | reverse complement strand
ACCTGCAGTCCAATGCCTCTAATATTCAAATGCTCCTGGATTTCCAGCGCAACGAGGCCGAGTCTGATCGCAAACAACAGCTCTCGCAAATGCTGGTGCAAGCCTCGGACAACCTCATTGAATCCCTAGAAAACATTAATGAGCTGGTGAACAGTAGCCTGAAAAAACCCTTGGGTAAAAAACGCCTTAACCTCCAATTGGAAGTCAATAAATGCCTGGCCAATTTATCGGCCCAAATCAACTACCACGACATTCGTTTGCAATTGGATATCGATGACAATGCCGATGTTCTAATGACCCCGGCTTACCTGGACAGTATCCTATTGAATGTTCTGTCCAACGCAATTAAATACCGCAAGACTTCCGAAGCTTCTGAAATCACCATCCGGACCATTCCAAACAAGGAATTCACCCTGCTCTTGGTTGAAGACAACGGTAAAGGAATCAACATGAAGCGCTTTGGAGATAAAATGTTTGGGCTCTACAAAACCTTTCACCAAATGGAACACTCCAGAGGGATCGGTTTGTACATCACCAAAAACCAACTCGAAAACTCCGGCGGGCAAATCCGCGTGTGCAGTGAGGAAGGAATTGGAAGCTCCTTTGCCCTGTATTTCCCAAGGCCCTAAAATTGGTACCTTTGTGGTTCAAACCATCGTTCAACCACAACCGATTACCCTTGAGAAAAGCTGTTCAACTGCTCTGTGCAGGAGGCGTCCTTCTTCTGCTCCAACAGTGTAAACAACCCATTGATACGGATGCCCAAAATTGGGTAACACCTTACGAAGAAAAACAAGGAGCCGAAACGCCTACCTACGAGGAAGTCATCGCCTTTTACCTGGATTTAGCTAAGGCCTTCCCTTCCATCAACGTACAAACCCTCGGCTCAACCGATAGCGGGGAGCCTTTACATCTAGTCACCTACAACCCGGATGCCAACTTCAATTTCCAAAAGGTTGGAGAAGACAAGGCTCTGGTGCTCATCAATAACGGGATTCACCCAGGCGAATCCGATGGAATCGATGCTTGCATGATGCTTTTACGTGACCTGGCCACAGGAGAAATAGAAGCCCCCAAAAATACGGTCATCGCCTCCATCCCGATATACAACGTTGGCGGTGCGCTCAATAGAAACAGCACCAGTCGTGTCAATCAGAATGGCCCAGCGGAATACGGATTTAGAGGAAACGCCAGAAACTACGATTTGAATCGGGATTTTATCAAGGCGGATACCGAGAATGCCAAAACCTTTGCCTCCATTTTTCATCTCACCAAACCAGATGTATTTATCGACACACACGTGAGTAATGGGGCAGACTACCAATATGTCCTCACCCATTTGTTTACGCAGCACGACAAGCTGGGAGGAGAAGCTGGATTCTACCTCAAACAAAAATTCATCCCTACCCTGGAAGAAGCCCTGGAGCAAAAAGGGCATGATATTACGCCGTATGTGAATGTTTACAACAGACCTCCAGATGAAGGTTTTAATCAGTTTTTTGATTCGCCCCGCTATTCAACCGGCTACACCACGCTCTGGGGGACCTTGGGTCTTATGATAGAAACCCATATGCTGAAGCCCTATGATCAGCGCGTTGAGGCGACCTATGATATGCTTTACCTCCTTGTGCAGCAGGTGGATCAGGATTATGATCAAATCAAAGAGGTGCGCAGAAAAAGTGAAGAGTTCTGGCAAGCGGCTACTTACTATCCTTTAGAATGGGCAGTGGACACAAGCAGCTACAGCACCCGCTTTTTCAAAGGCTACGAGGTCGATACTATTCCCAGCGCGATCACGGGTTTCCCTCGTCTGAAGTACAACCAGGACCAACCTTTTACCAAAGAAATTCCCTTCTACGATCGATTTAAGTCTACCGATAGCGTGGCCATTCCGGCTGGCTATATTGTACCCGCGAGCTATCAACGCATCATTGAACTATTCAAAATCAATGAAGTTCAGATGTACCCCCTAGAAAAAGACAGTGTATTGCAGGTTAATCGCTACCGCATCGAAGACTACAGCACAAGGCGCTCCGCCTATGAAGGGCATTATCTGCATTACGGGACAAGTGTGGCCAATTTACAGGAAGATAGAAAAGCGAAGAAAGGAGATTACTGGATCCCCATTGACCAAGCCGCTAAGAGGTATTTACTGGAAACCCTCGAACCTGCGGCTTCGGATTCCTTTTTTAACTGGAATTATTTTGATCCCATTCTTCAACAAAAGGAGGGCTTCTCGTCTTATGTCTTTGAGGACTTAGCTCTGGAAATTTTGGATGCGGAACCCGAACTCAAAGAAGCTTTTGAAAACAAAAAGGATGAAGAGGAATCCTTTCGCAAGAATGGCTATGCTCAATTGCGATGGATCTTTCAGCATTCCAAATACTACGAGGACGCCCATATGCGCTACCCCGTTCTAAGGGTTGAAGCAGACAGCGAAAATTTGTCTTTCCTCAAGCAACTCGAGTCCAATTAGACTTTGGGACTTTTTTCAGCGAGGTAATCAAGAATGAGAAGTCGGATATTTTGGTAAGTCTTCTCTTGTACTTTTTGAAGTTTTTTGGAGCCCATCCAGCGAACCGCAGTAATACCCTCTTTGTGCTGGGGTTCAAAAGGCCCTTCGTAATCGGAATACATCTGGTACCAGAACACCTCTTTCAGGCGGTATTCTCC
>CAZLGZ010000286.1:0-2708 GCA_964558965.1 uncultured Flavobacteriaceae bacterium | reverse complement strand
GCGTTGATGATATCGGCATCTTCTTCCCCTTCATAAGGAAAAGGTCCCATCCCCAAAACTCCGTTTTCACTTTGGAACTCGACCTCAATATCGTCGCGAACGAAGTTGGCTACCAGGGTAGGGATTCCTATTCCCAGGTTCACATAAAAGCCATCTTGAACTTCCTGCGCGATGCGCTTTGCAATTCCGTTTTTATCTAACATGTCTTTCGATTCGATTCAAATTAAACTGGTGGGCTTTAGCATTCTGCCACTTCCAGAAAAGTATTGGAGCGGACAAAATCAGGGCTATTTTCAGATATACAAAAATGACTAAAATGCCGATGAGCTGTAGTATGAAAAAAGCCAACACCAAACCGACCATACCTGCAAGAGTACCTCCAATGAGATACACCCTCCAATCAGCAATAGCATAAATATCATTTAGGTGTTTGTTCTCGGGATGTTTACAGTGTGTACAGCGCGTTTGCATAAACTCATCCCCTAACACCTCTTTTGCTTCTTCCCTGCTGGAATAGGTTACAGACAGCGTACTCCTTCGGTAACACTTTCGGCAGGTAAAAGCCAGTCTCATAAAGCCTTTTTACGCGTCGTACGTTGTTCGATACGTTTCTCGTACTTCTCGCCTTGGAAGATGCGGTTGACAAAAATTCCAGGGATGTGAATACTATTTGGATCCAAACCGCCAACGGGCACCAGTTGCTCGACTTCGACCACGGTTACTTTAGCTGCCCCGCACATACAGGGGTTGAAGTTTCTTGCCGTACCTCTAAAGATCAGGTTTCCGGCCTCGTCTCCTTTCCAGGCCTTTACAAAAGCAAAATCCGCTTTATACGCCTCCTCCAATACGTGCATCTTACCGTCAAATTCGCGGGTTTCTTTTCCTTCGGCTACTTCGGTTCCGTAACCCGCCGGCGTATAAAACCCGGGGATCCCCGCTTGGGCCGCACGGCATTTCTCGGCCAAGGTACCCTGGGGAGTCAATTCCACCTCCAATTCGCCGCTCAGCATTTGGCGCTCAAACTCATCGTTCTCGCCCACATAGGAAGAAATCATTTTCTTGATCTGCTTGCCTTGCAACAAAAAGCCCAAACCAAAGTCATCGACTCCGGCATTGTTCGAAATACAAGTGAGGTCTTTGGTGCCTCGTCGCACCAATTCGGCAATCGCGTTCTCGGGGATTCCACAAAGACCGAATCCACCTAGCATCAGGGTCATTCCATCCTCTACCCCCTCCAGTGCCGCTTGGGCATCCTGAACGGTTTTTGTAATCATAAGTTAAAAATCCAGGTCGTCCAGATCGCTATCGTCCAGATCGAGATCATTCTTTAAGTCTTCCAGCATCTTGGCGCAGTCCACATTAATGGTCTGGTTTTCGGGCTCGGGAAAGGCCCCTTTGGAGATGCCTAATTTCTTGTCGGCGTAATTCGCCTTCATATACAAGGCCCAGATCGGCAAGGCCATAGAGGCCCCCTGTCCGTAGGCAGAACTGTCAAAGTGGACGGAGCGGTCTTCCCCGCCTACCCATACTCCGGTGACCAGGTTAGGCACCATGCCCATAAACCAACCGTCACTTTGGTTCTGTGTGGTCCCTGTTTTACCGGCAATGGGGTTCGAGAATTCGTACGGATAACCGGTAATAATTTCTTTGTAGACCGTGTTTTCGACCATAGCGTTCCCACGCAGTCTGGCTCCTGATCCGGACTGAGTTACCCCTTCCATCAGGTTCACCATGGCGTAGGCCACTTCCTTACTCAAGACATCCTTGGTCTCGGGTACGTACTCGTAGAGTACCGTTCCATTCTTATCTTCTATTCGGGTGACAAAAATCGGTTTTACATAGACCCCCTGGTTCGCGAAGGTCCCGTAAGCCCCTACCAATTCAAATACGTTGAAATCAGGCGTCCCCAAGGCAATGGAAGGCACTTCTGGAATCGGGTGCGTCAGCCCCATGTCCTTGGCTATTTTTACCACGGAGGCCGGTCCTACCTTGTCGATCAATTGTGCGGTGACCGTGTTCACAGAACTAGCCAGCGCGCGCTTTAGGGTAAAGTTCTTCCCCGAGTATTTTCCGTTGGAGTTTTTAGGGCACCACTCTTCAATATTACCGTATTTCAAAGGCTCAATACAGTATTGGGTGTCCGGGAAAGAATCGCATGGCGAGTAGCGCAATTGATCAATCGCCGTAGCATAAACAAAGGGCTTAAAGGTCGACCCCACCTGGCGAGCCCCCTGAATAACATTGTCGTATTGGAAGTGGGTATTGTCTACCCCACCAACCCAGGCTTTTACGTGACCGGTTTGGGGTTCCATACTCATCATGGCAGCCCTTAAAAAGGTCTTGTAATATCGGATAGAATCCAATGGCGTCATGGTCGTATCCTTATCGTAAGAATCCGAGTTGTAATCGAACACGGTCATCTTGGTCGCCTTGCGGAATGAAGCTCGAATTTCTTTTTCAGACTTGCCTTCGCGTTTCATCGCTCTCCAGCGAGCCGAATTTTTCATGGCTCGTTCCAGAATATTGTCAATCTGGTGCTGCTCCAGATCCGTAAAGGGAGCCGTTGCATTTCTTTGCTTGGTATTCTGCACAAAAAACTCAGCTTGCAA
Source organism: uncultured Flavobacteriaceae bacterium (assembly GCA_964558965.1). Classification (GTDB taxonomy): domain Bacteria; phylum Bacteroidota; class Bacteroidia; order Flavobacteriales; family Flavobacteriaceae; genus Aureicoccus. The sequence continues at coordinate 99 of CAZLGZ010000286.1, read as the reverse complement.
GCGCTTCATATGTTCTTGAACAGCGATCTCAGCATTCTTTTGCAGACGGCTGTCGATGGTGGTATAGACGGTTAAGCCATCGTTATAGATGTTGTACTT
>CAZLGZ010000285.1:0-2787 GCA_964558965.1 uncultured Flavobacteriaceae bacterium | reverse complement strand
GAACGCGGTAACATGCGAACGACGTTTTGAAATGGTCGAGGCAGCCATTGAGCGCGACTGCGAAATCCTTGCACACAATTACGAGCAAGGCGAACTTCTCTGGAAACACGCACATGATATTGATGCGGAAAGAGAAGTCATCTCAAAAACGCTCAAGATTTATGAAGAAACGATTGGCCGCAAAGCAAATGGCTGGTTGTCTTCATCTTTGCGAGGCACCACAAACACCTGCTCAATTCTTGCCGAGAACGGCATGGATTTTTACTGCGACCTTATGAATGACGACCAACCCTATCTCGTTCAAACACCTAAAGGATCGATCGTATCTGTCCCCTATTCCAACGAGATCAACGACTTCACATTGATCACTCGGCGCGGACACACAACAAACGAAGTTGCAGAAATCCTGAAAGATGAATTGTCTGTCCTGTACGAGGAAGGCGCAGAAACCGGCCGCATTATGAATGTTGGCTTACATCCACACGTTTCTGGTCGCGCCTATCGCACGAAATTTTTACACGACTTCCTATCTTACGCAAAATCTCTGGACGATGTGTGGTGGACGACACGAGAAGAACTCGCTGCGTGGTATCGCACAGTTGCCCAGGATCATTTTCCTCAAGCGGGCTGAGTGAACTTTCCAAAGTAACATCACAAAAAAAGGGGCGGAACAAAATTGTTCCGCCCCTTTTCCGTTTACTTCTAAAATCACAATTACTCTTGCGAAACCTCTTCGATCACAATTTCACCGCTATCGATTTTCGCTTTGACTTCATTCATGAAGTCGATGTTGTCCATCCGAAAACCTTCCCAATTATCTGTATCGAAAATTTCCGGTGTGTACTTCTTAAGACCTGCACGGGCTTCCGGCGGAATATCGTCAAGACTGTCGAGGTGTGTCCCGAATGCTCGGACCATCGTCCGCCCGGGTCTTAAACCCATTTTGAAGTAGGGGTTCCAGCTCACAAGGTTTTGCATATGGATTTCAGCGTCTGCTTTCGCTGTATCTTCATTTAGGACATCTTCGATGTCAGCTGAAAAGGTAAGCATAGAATCCCAGTAAACAGTTGGGTCGCCCGCATAAGGACCCCACTCAGGACCTGTCATAGGATTAGGAAGCCTGTCGACCGAATGCGTTGGAATAAATACCCTGTCGCCAATCACCGAAATATTCAAAGGGTTTGGCGCAACACCGGGAGCGATGACGCCTTCGGGTGTATACTGCCGAAATATCGGCCCCAAAATGAATGGCGGAATATCAATCACTTCGCCGGTGATAGGGTTTTCCCAAGTTTCAATCGGTTCTGCACTATCGAACTCTGAATAATAGGCCACTTCATAATGCGACATGTCGTAATAGCCGGGGTCTTCTGTTGGCGTCCATTTCTGAACAATCACATTGTTCATCGTGAAGAACGGAATGACGTTCTCGCCCGCGAAACCGTAAACGTGGAACTTTAAAAACGCGTACGTATCTTCACGGTCGGTGCTCCCCATAACTTTCACGATCATGTCAGATCGTTTCACGGGGTCTGATAGAATTCCATCCAAATCCGCCAGAGTGTATTTTTTTGTAGGCACGGCCTCCTCGGTCGCCGCGCTTGTTGTTTCGCCTTCCGTGCTGCAGGCAGCCAATGCTAATGCTGAAATCGCAAAAATGAACGGACGTGAGCGACGTCCTCCAGAGATGAATTTGGGCATTCTTGTTTCCTTATTCTGCGGATGAGCGACAATTCGCACAGACCCAGGGCTTTAAGATGTATTATCACCGAAGGCGTTCGCAAACACAGCCGCAGTGTATCCTTTTAATCGGCAGGCGATAACTCTTTAACCAAGGTCCATCGCGTGAATCGTTCTCCATGCAGCCTGAACAGCTGGGGTCATCGGCAATCCTCGCCTGTAAACGAGGTGGGTTGTGCTTGCCCACTCTTCCCCATCAACCGGTGGAATCTGCATGCTACTCAATAGGCCGTTGCTCTCTTCTTCCCGAAAACTCTTCGACGGCCAAGCGCTTAGGAAACTGCCCTGCTTGAGTATCTGAGCGATGATCGCCGGATCGTAGACATCATATCCTTGGGGAGCACCGCTGACATTATCATGCCCAAGATAAATCATCGCCTTCTCATCCGTGCTGACCAATCGCTGGCTCGAAAGCCAGGGGTATTCATTCGCCCAAGCCTGCTGATAGACCTCTTTGCCAGCTAGCGGATGCTCGGATGACATAAATATTCGAAAGGGATCGCGCCACAATGTGTTGACGACCAAATCATCCGTACTGATCTGGCTGAGGCCACTGATAATCAGAAAATCCAACTGGTCTGTTCGCATTTTAGGAAGCAATTCATGCTGAAGACCGGTTCGGATGTGGATCATGCTTTCCGGCAATTTGTTTCTTAATTCAGCCGCGAGTTTCGCGATAGTAGAAGCCCCCATAGCGGCACCAAAGCCTATTCGAACAACCCCGTCATAACCGTCTCTCAATAGCTCGATGGACTGTCTTACTTCCGACAAGTCTTCCAATACTTTTAAGCCGCGCTCATAAATGACCCGCCCGAACACAGTTATCTCTGACGAACGTCCGCGAGACCGCGTGAGAAGCTTCACGCCAAGCTCTTCTTCCAGACCGGAAATAGATTTGGTTAAGGCAGGCTGTGTCACGCCTAATGCAATAGCAGCGGATTGAAAGCTGCCCTGCTCCACGATCGCAACAAACTGCTCGAGCTGCCTGATATTCATAATATCACCAAAAGTTATTTTTAAATCTACCGAAACTCATTTGTCAAAACA
>CAZLGZ010000284.1:0-2796 GCA_964558965.1 uncultured Flavobacteriaceae bacterium | reverse complement strand
CTTTTGGTCAATAGCTGAGACAGGCAGATGAATACTAAAACAAGCCCCTCCTTCATGCTTATTCGATGCAGTTAGTTGGCCATCCATTAAGCGGATAAGCTCACGCGAAAGAGCCAGTCCGATTCCCGTACCAGGATTACTGCTCATGGCTTCACTGCGGTAGTACCGATCAAATACCCGGTCCAAATCCTTTTCTGGTATCCCGGGACCACTGTCTTTTACCCGAATCAGGATCTCTTTGTCGTCCACCACGGTCTGCACCTCAATATTCCCTGAAGCCGGTGTAAACTTAATGGCATTGGAGATCAGGTTATTCAGTACCAGCTGCATCTTGTCTGGATCAAAAAGGGTTTCGAAGGATTCGGTATTTGATTCAAAAGAGAGCCCAATCTCCTTGCTCGCAGCGAGGGATTCAAGAGATTCCATACTGTAACGAACAAACTGAACCAAGTCCTGCCTAGACTGCTGCAATTGTGCAGATTTAGATTCCAACTTGCCTACTTCCAACAATTCATTAACCAGTTTGAGTAGCTGATCTGCATTGCGCTGAATGACTACAGAAGGCTCTGAATCGAGTGACTCCGACATTCCTTTGATCACGGTCAAGGGTGTCCTAAACTCATGGGTGATGTTTTGGTAAAATGTGTTTTTGAATTCGTCTACCTCTTTCAGCTTGATCGTCTCGGCTTCAGCCAAGCGCTTATTGAGCTGAAACCTGTAGAGGGTAAAACCTATCCCCAAAACAAAGAGACCATAACAGAAAAATGCCAATTCAGTCTTCCACCAAGGGGGCAGTATTTTGAACTCCAACAGGCTGACGGGAGTACTCCAGAATTCTCCGTTGCTTGTGGCTTTTACCTGGAGTTTATAATTCGCAGGGGGCAACCCATTAAAACTGAGATCTCCCAATTCTTTGACATATTGCCATTCTTCTGTATTACCTAATAAGCGATAGGCGTAGTTGGTGAAATAAGTCTTTTCTTCATTCACCGATTTCAAGCGGACTCTGAAATTATTCTGGTCGAACCTCAAGTCATCATAGATTAATTGATCAGATCCCAAAAAGGCCTCGAATTCCGATTCTCCATTGAGTATTACACTGGCGAGAACGACCTGGGGTGGCGTAGGGTCAAAGGATTGCTGCTCGGGCTGATAGACATAGTAGCCTCCTTCTCCTTGCGAAAAGATTTTTCCATCCCTACCGATTGAAGAAGGCCCTGCGTATAATTCCGTATTGGACTCTCGCCTCATCCAAACGGGGGAAGAATCAACGATCTCAAAAGTCTCTGAGCTTATACACAGAGCAGGCCTTTCGTACTGACCGATCCAGAAGTTACCACGGTTATCGGGAGTTATGCCATAAAGAGATTCGTGGTATAACAGGTTGTTCCTATTGATATGATACACCATCTCTTTTTTTTCCAGATCGTAGATGTAGATCCCATTTTGGCCCGTAATCCAGACCCGACCGAATTGGTCCAAATCAATTCCATGGACCACAAATCGCATTAAATCTTGGTTGATATCAAAGGTTTCTACCTCTACCGGTATCCCGTCCTGAAACTGGTATTTAACCAGACCTTTGGTATCAATATAACCCCACAAGAAGTTATCAGGATCAATCATAATAGCCTGGAGTCTCCGAATATCCATAAAGCGGTGCTCTTTAGTGCTTGCATCGATAACGTTTAGGCGATTGGCACTGAGATACCACAAATTGTGGTCGGCATCCGTTTCTAAATGGTGTGTAAAGCTTTTCCAATAATCCTGGTTATCGTGGCCATAAAATTCAAAATCATTGGAAAGAGCATTGTATTGAGCAATCCCATTGGAGGTCCCGAACCAGAGTTGCCCGTCCTCACCTACGATTTGTCCATTCACTTTTCGGCCTTCCAATCCTTTATAGGACCCATTCGCAAAGCGAATAAAGGCTTCCTGAGCAGGATCATAGGCAAAGACGCCTTCGGCTCCTCCGCTCCAATATCGTCCTTGAGTGTCCTGGGTGAAATTATAGACATGAGAATTTTCGAATCCTTCGGGTAACTTGATGTAGGTATATTGCTGCTGAGCCCCATTTAATTTAACTAGACCCTGGTTATGGTCCGTGGTGAGGTAGACATTGCCGATCGCGTCAATGTTAATACTTCGACAGGGAACCGTAGTCGTGTACTCCTTACTATAGACCACATCAAACTCCTCATCTAATCTTAAATTGATCAATTGATGCCGAGAGCCTAACCACAATTCCGTGTCACCCATCAAGTCAAAATCCCGGTAGTAATTTTTTCCCTTTGAGGAATCCTGTAGGAGATGGTAATCGATATAATTAATCTTGGAAAGATCTTCTGAAAACACACCAAGTAGCGTATCAGCGCTAATCCACAGCCGGTCGTTGTGCACTTTGCCATAGTGGAGATGGCGGTGTTTAAAAATTTCTAGGAATCCGGACTTTTTTACCTGAACTAAGCGTCTGTTGGTATTGATATAAAGCGAATCCCTGTAAATCAGGAGTTGTCTTGACCTTTCATTCTGCACCAATTCAAAAGGCACAATGGACACTTGGTGTACCTGATCCTCCTCATTGAGCTGAAAATAAATCAGTTCACTATTGGTCAGTAAAACATAATGAGAAGGGCTTGTTTCTATAAGGGATATGAGATCCTTTGATTCTGCATCTTTTAAAAGCGCCTCGTCAATATTGTATTGTATGGCTTTTGCCCGATCAAAGACATTGATCCCGTAATTGTTCACCCCGACAAAAACACGCCCTTTGGAATCTTCAAAGATCATCCGAAC
>CAZLGZ010000283.1:0-2810 GCA_964558965.1 uncultured Flavobacteriaceae bacterium | reverse complement strand
ATCTTCGTAAGCTTTGATTTCATTTAATAAAATTTTTGAATTAGTCAACTGCTAAAATCCTAATTAATGCTTAAAAAACCAAAAAATACTTTGGCTGTAACCGTTGTAATGTTAAAAATCTCCGATGAATTAAATATTTATTAACGATTAATTTTCAATATTGACAACAACGCATTTATTTAACATATTTCTTAGACTCTTTACTGCCGGAAAGCCCCTACATTCTTAATACTTTTATTCCTGTGCTAAAACGCTATAACTTCCCCAATTTGGTCGCTGGCATCGATGAAGCTGGTCGAGGATGCCTTGCCGGACCGGTGACCGCTGCCGCAGTCATCTTACCAGCAGATTTTGAATTGGAAGGACTGAATGATTCTAAACAGCTCAGTGAGGAACAAAAGGCTCGATTCAGGACCTATATCGAGGAGCATGCCCTGACCTGGTCCGTCCAACACATCTTTGAAGAGCGTATTGATGAGATCAACATCCTGCAAGCCACTTTTGAGGGAATGCACCGTTGTGTGGATGAGCTGAAGCACAAACCCGAAATCCTTCTGATAGACGGGAATCGATTCAAGCCCTATCCTTTTATAGTACACGAATGCGTAATCAAAGGAGACCAAAAGTACCTCAGCATTGCCGCTGCTTCTGTACTCGCCAAGACACATCGGGACGAATACATGCAAAAAATTCATGCGGAATTCCCTCAATACAATTGGGCCAAAAACAAGGGTTACCCCACACAGGAGCACCGAAAGGCTATTGCCATACACGACAAGAGTCCACATCATCGAAAGTCCTTCAAACTCTTGCCTTCCCCCACCACATAAAACTTCCGAAGGAAGACTGGTTTTACGTGAATCTGTCTACATTTGTCTAAACTCCCGGAATGAGAAGAATCTTTTGGGGCGTTCTTGCCTGCCTTACTCTACTTTTAGGTTCCTGCAAAAAGGACCTGACCGACAACACCTCCCAGCTCAGTAAATTTCCGCAAAACCCTGCGGCCATACTGAAGATCAATCATTTGGAACGTTTTCGCGAAGCACTGGAAGACAATCCGGTGCTCGAAAAGTCCGAAAGCCTCAACCTCTACGACAAGATCGAAGACAAATTGGGTGGACTCAACTTCCTCAAACCCGACGCTGGCGCTTTACTTGCCTTTTATGAATTGGGCCGCAATGACTTTGACTTTCTTCTGCTCACTCCCTACCGTCCCGACATCTTTGACACCAACAAAATCAATGAAACAACGGTAGAGACCCTGACCTACGAACAAACAGTCATCAAAAAATACCAATTCGACGACCACATTCTTTTTAGCCTCTTAAAAGAAAACGAGATTTTAATCAGCTCCTCTCAGGTGCTTTTGGAAAACGCAATCTTGGAATCTCAGCCCAGCATAGTTGAGCCAGAACTTGCCAAGCTCTACAATGTGGCCGACAGTGAAAAGTCGGGCACGCTCTTTATCCACCTGAAAAGAAGCGGGGGTATGCTCAAGGATCAGGTCGATGCCGCACGCATTCCCGAGGTCAGAAAGTTCGCTGAGTGGATTTCTTTGGATGTGGACCTCAACAATAGCGGGATAGAATTCAATGGAGTCACCATGGTCAATGACTCCACCCTGCAGTTCATGAGCCTTTTTCAGAACACTCCTCCCCTAACGGATCGCCTGAGCGCTTTGGCACCTACCACCACCCAAAGTCTTTTGAACTTTGGATTCAACGACTACCAGCTCTTTGCTCAAAACCAAAAACGCTACCTCGATCTACAGGAGATGAACCAAGACACCCTGTTGAATTCTGTTGAAGAGGTGGGCTTTTTGAATCTAAACGAAGGACAAGCCATGGTGCTGCATTCTCTGGCGCCAAACGATCTTATGACTTACTTCCAAATCAACAGCAAAGGAAGTACCCGCTACCAAAGCCTTGATATTTTAGAAATCACTGAAACCGAATTTCTGACCAAAGGGCTTGCCCCACTACTCGATCGTTTTGAACCCAAGTACTGCGCTCAGTTAGACAACAGCATCGTTTTTGGCAGCAGCATCAAACCCGTACAAGCCGTCATTCGTTCTTGGAAGGAAGACGATCATTTTCAGCAAACGGCACTATACCAAAGCGTCATGCAAAACATGGCAGAGGAATCCAGTATTCTCTATATAGCCAACTCACGGGGGATTGAATCGGCCCTATCCGACCATTTTGCTCCTGAACTTTTCCGAGAAGTCAAAAAGGAAAATTACCAGGACTACGGTTTTGCCTTTCAGCTGATCGCAGAGGACAACTTTTTCCATACTACGGCCCGCATGGTGCGCAAGGGAGAAGTACGATCGAATGCAGAGGTCAATCCTATTTTTAGCGTTCTATTGGATGACGATGTGGCCACCCAACCCCAATACGTAAAGAATCACTACACCCAACAGTGGGAAATCGCTGTTCAGGACAAGCGGAACAACCTGTATTTGATATCAACCGACGGAAAGGTCTTGTGGAAACGCAAACTCAAAAGCAAAATCCAAGGAAAGATCAGTCAAGTCGATTTGTTCAAAAACGGAAAACTACAATTGGCTTTCTGTACAGAAGATCAATTCCTGGTCTACGATCGCAACGGACGCCCGGTGAGCAGTTTCGAAAAATCCTATTCTGGTGGCAACCTAAATGGCCTGGCCGTCTTTGACTACGATCAGTCCAGGGACTATCGCTTTGTGGTAACCCAAGGCAAAAAAGTCTTTATGTACAACCGCAAAGGGCAGGTGGTCAATGGATTTAAATACACCGAGACAGCAGCAGATGTTCTATTCCCGCCTCAGC
>CAZLGZ010000282.1:0-2813 GCA_964558965.1 uncultured Flavobacteriaceae bacterium | reverse complement strand
CCTGTTTCTTCGCCTCCAGTTTCCTCTTCAGCTTCTTCCTGTTCTTCTTGGGAATCATCACCTTGACCCTGCTCTTGATTGTTGTCAGGAAAATCGATGGGTTTGAACTCGTTATTGCATGAGCAAAGCAGAAACAGAAAAATGAAAGGCCACATAACTAGGGTATTCTTTCTCATCAACACAGATCTTTTAGCTTACAAGATACGTCAAATTGAATTATTGGTTAACCAATTTGGATAACCAATAAGCTGCCGTATTAAACTCACCCAAACCGCCCATTCCCTCATTGCCCATTTTAGGATTCAGGAATTCGGTAGTACTTAGACTCCAGCTCTCAAAGAGAATTAGCTTATTAGGTTGGTTGTTTGATTCGAAAAGCCGTTGGATTCGTCCAATGGCTTTTTTTAGGGGAATACCCTGAGTTTTTTGATTTCAGAGAATCCCCTCAAGCTTTTCAGACCCTTGAATTCTAATTTGCGGAGGTAATTGAAACCAAAAAAAGTAATCATGAAAATCAATCGACTATTCGCCTTTTTCTCCTTATTGAGTGCTATCGCTCTTTTAGACAGTTGTGCAAAAGCACAGGAAGACCCATTCACCGAAGAGACCAATCCACCTACTCTACAAGTTATCCTCCCAGACGAAGGGGATGTATTCTATACGAGTGAAGGCCCACGAAGACAAGCCGACCTGCATTTTATTGCCATGGACGACATCACCATAGATTATGTGCAAATCATTGTAGAGAACAGTGCCGGTCAAGAAGCCTACAACCGGAGAATAACAATGCGAGAAACAACTTTAACCTATGATATGTTCAGAAACTTCAGTACCACAGAAGCGGGCGAATACACGGTAAAATATTTAGTTGCAGACACCGCCGGAAACACGGCTGAAGCCGAACGAACCATCTACTTTGAAGACCGGGTACCTACCGATGATCTTTCTGGTGAGAACTAATTATTCGACCTGAGACTTGTAGACGGAAGTAGTATCTTTCCTTAATTGATTTTTGCCCTATGCGTATTCTAATGCGATTATTTCTCTTTTTGATGAGCAGCTCGCTCTTCGCTCAGACCGGGTCCATTATTGACAGTCTAAAATTGGAGCTTGTCAAGGATCAGGCAGATACGACCCGCGCCATGGTGCTGAATGATCTGGCCTACTACTACCTCTACCAAGACACCGATACCGCGGTCTACTATGGCCACAAGGCCTATGATTTTGCCGAAGAAATCGGTTACCACAAGGTCCGAGCAAACGCTAAACTCTATACGGGGAACGCCTTTCTCTTTTCGAACAGAATGGATTCGGCGGAAGTCTTTTATAAACAGGCCTTCGATATTGCCAAAAAACACGAGCTAAAGAAATCAGCAATCTACTCCTCCTTGGGTATGCTTTACAAAAACAATGGAGAACTGGATAAGGCGGTAAGAACCTACTACGAAGGCATTATTGAGGATGAAAAAGAAGGCAATGAATACGGCAAATTCATCAAGCTAAACAACCTCGCCAATGTCTATAGCATACTGGAGAATAAGCAAAAGTCCATCGAACTTCTTTTGGAAGCGGTAGAAATATCTGAAAACAGTGAAAACCCCAACATCCGCTATGCCTTGGGTACAATACTTAACGGCGTTGGTGCTATCTATATAGAACTGGGTCAACTCAAGGAAGGGCTTACCTATTTTCAACGTTCTCTCGAAGCCAATAAAGCCAACGGAAATAAAAGAGAGATCGCCCGGAATTACCAGAACATCGGTGCCACCCAATCCAAGCTGGGGAATTATACAGAGGCTTTGGATTACTTAAAGCAGGCCTTTAGCCTTCGAGAAGAGCTGGCCGATAAAAAAGAGTTAACCGAAACCTATTTTGAACTGGGTAATACTTACGGAAAACTCAAACAAAACTCCCAAGTGAAATTCCATTTTGACCGTGCCTTGGAATTGGGGCTTGAGTTGGGTGATCAGGCCTTGCTTTCCAAAATCTACCAGACCCGTTCCAATACCTATGAAGAACTTGGTGAATCTGCCCTAGCCCTAGAAAGTTACAAGCTTCACACCTTGTATCGCGACAGTATTCTAGAGGAAGAAAACCTCAAGAATGTTTCGGAAATCGAAACCAAGTACGAAACGGCGAAAAAGGACAAGGAACTCCTTGCCCAAAACCTGGAAATCGAACAGGCCAATGGGCGACTGCAGTCCCGAAATGCCCAACTGTATTTCTTGCTCTTCAGCCTGGTACTGTTGGGCTATGTCTTCTGGCAACGTCAAAAACGCAAGAACCAAGAAATTGACTCCCTTAAAAAAGAGCACCAAATCAAGACCCTGGAATCCCTGATTCAGGGGGAAGAAAAAGAGCGTTTCCGCATCGCACGCGAATTGCACGATGGGGTTAACGGGGATTTGTCGGCCATTAAATTTAAGCTTTCGGCTTTGAGTGATAAAGAGAATCCGGCCATCGGGGAAGCCGTCGCCATGATTGACGATTCCTGCAAACAGGTCCGGGCGATTTCCCACAACCTCGTCCCACCTTCGCTCGAAAACTTTAACCTGGTGGAGGCTCTGGAGGAGTATATCGAAAACACCAACAGCATTCACCAGCCGGAAATTGACTTTCAGCATCTGGGAGAACACCCCCGACTTTCTAAAAATGCCGAAATCAACATCTTTAGAATCGTACAGGAATTGGTGGTCAACGCTCTAAAACATGCGGAAGCGAAGCAGATCAATGTTCAGCTGAGTTGCCGAGAAGAAGAGATCCAACTGACGGTGGAAGATGACGGGAAAGGCTTCGACACCTCAGCGCAAAAC
>CAZLGZ010000281.1:0-2823 GCA_964558965.1 uncultured Flavobacteriaceae bacterium | reverse complement strand
GTTTAGAAGTATATCCTGGGGTTGTTCGATTACTAAGTCGCTATACTTTACTTCGGTGATGCCGTCTGCAGTGCCTAAACTTTCATTAAAGCCAAATCCATTGTAATCATAAAGGTGCCCGTACAATTCAACAAAATCATTGGGTCCTGGTCTATAAGGCTTGTAGGTGTACTGGTAGGGAGCGCGATCGTCGTCTGGCTCGTCGAATGAATAGGTAATGTCGTTTTGAACATTCACATAATTGTCCTCTGAGCGGGACCAGGTTTTACCATCATCCTGTCCATTGTTGTTCATGTCGATTCTTTCTCCGTTGACTTTCATTCTTGTCCTTAGATAACCATTCACCTCGGTATTTGTCCATTGTGTTCCTGTAATATTGACGAACTCCACAAAAATTTCAGGGTAGGCCAGGTCGCATTCCCGTATCTGGTATTCTGTGGCCAAAACCACCCTAGCAACAGGAAATCCTTGTTTGACATACCGCATTTTGTAAGCAAGTGGAGCTCCCGGAGAATCTGGACCGTAGTTGCCTCCTTCACTGATAAACTCGTAAACTCCTTGAGGTCCGTTGATGGCCTGCACGGCACCATTTCCTGAACCTCCAATAATCAAGGCTTGGATTTTAGAAGAATTTAAAATGTTCTCATATTCGGTATCGATAGAGCCATCACTTGAAGCGACGGAAGCGTCAAATGCAGCTTTAACATTCGTAATGCTCGAGTTCGTTTCTACCGTGTAAAGCACCATACGGCCATAGGTCACTGAGGAAACATACACGGGATTGGTTGAACCAAAGCGGTTTACATCAGGAAGCGTCTTGAACAGGTCACTGGGTGAGCTCCCAGGATTGTTCAGGTCCAGCGTGAAGTAACGCTGAATGAATTTTAGAACGAAGGTGTTCTTGTATTGAGAATTACTAAAGTCCAGATTTGCAGAAACTTTTTTGGTGACTCCTTTATAGTTGGCTCCGACGGCTACGGAAAGATGTTCTTCTGAGTAAACCTCTGAGATATCGAGATTAATAGCGGCAGGAGTAGCTCCTGTGACTTCCTGGCTCAGTAGATCGTTTATCCCTTGTCTTACTTCATTCAGGTTGTTGGGATTGTCGATAACAATAGAGGAGTTCCCTACATTGACCAAAGAGGTGGAAATAGTAATGGGAGCTCTGTCTGCTGAAATGCCAATGTACTCTCCTGTTGGAATGGACTCTCCCAGAAGTAAGGCTCCTGGATAAATGACATCGGTGGTAGGATCCAAAGTGAAAAGTTCATTAAATCCTGGAGCACCCTCATAGGTTCGGGTAAAACATTCCAGTTCGTTATCCCTTTCTGGATCACTAATATCGGTTTCTTCAACATTGCTCTCAGCGGGTTGATTGAAAAAAGACAATCGTGCGACTTCTTCATTAAATGCTTGGAGCTCATCTGCGGAAATACCGGGGTCTTCATCATCACTGCCCACCGACTCGGTAGAACAAGCGTTGCACGCAATTAAGATTAGACTCAATAGAGCCAGATTTTTTCCGGTTTTAAAAAATGATTGGATTGTTTTCATGATTTATGTTTTATTGGATTCAACGAGGCAAATCTAAAAGGCGAGAATCCCGAGAACTAATTTTCGGTATGGACAAAGTATGGACAGGTGTACTGGACGAAGGGCAAAAAAGGCATGGACAGTTGATTTTTTTTAATTCGAATAGAAAGATTTAAAAAACTCTAAATCAAATAGATAAGTTCTTTTTTGTAAGCAAGAAGTCTGTGTTGGTTTATGGACAATGTATGGACAATCCTCCTTTTCACCTTGTCCTCCGTTCGTCGAGAGGGAACCCAATTGTTCTATCTTCGTTTTTAGAATCACCAACATGGACAACCTAAATTCCTTTCTGGTTATGAAGAAAATGCACCTCTTTTTGGCTTTTTGTTTTGGTCTAAGTACTTCCTTATCGGCCCAAGACGACGCATACCGAGACCGGAAGGTCGACAGCATGGTGCAACTTTTGAAAACCCAGAAGGACACTTCCTTGGTCCTAACTTATAGAGCCATTTTTAGTACTTATTCCTCAAGGAATGCAGATAAAGGTAAACCCTATTTAGATACAGCGATGGTATTAGCAAAGCAGTACTCCAGCCGTCGTATCAAAGCGCGTTTGTTGGTTGATCAGGGGACCTACCACTACCAGAAAGGTGAATATGAACAAGCGATACCTATTTATCAAACAGCAATTGAAGCGTGCAACGAAGCAGGAAATAAAGGACTCTTACCGATTGTATATAACAGTCTTGGTATATGCCAGAAATATGCGGGTGATTTAGAAGGCGCCATGGACTCCTATCTGAATTCTATAGAGGTATCTAAGGAGCTTGGAGATACGGACGATTATATCGCACCCACTTACATGAACCTGGGATCCCTGCATGCACAGATGGGCAACATAGAAGAGTCCAATCGTTACTATGAATTGACAGAGAAAATCTGTATTGAATATGATCTGAGTTATGGGCTTGCGATCACCCGGGCCAATATGGCCGAAAACAAGGTCAAACAGGAAAAGTATGCAGAAGCCATCCCGTTGTACAAGCATACCCTGGAATTCTTTCAAAAGTCCAATGATTTGCCGGAAATAGGGGAGCAGTACAATTACTTGGGGGAAGTCTATATGGAACTGGATTCCCTGACCCTTGCACAGGATTACTTCAACAAGGCTCTGTCGGTTGCAGAAGAACTCGGGGAAGGAAAAATGCTAATGAATAGTTATCAGAACCTGGGGAAGGTCTCCCTCAGTCAATCCAGATATTCGGAGGCCATTGCTTTATTGAAGAAAGG
>CAZLGZ010000280.1:0-2851 GCA_964558965.1 uncultured Flavobacteriaceae bacterium | reverse complement strand
CAGAAGGCAAAAAAGTTGCAGAACTCGACAAAGACCTGCAAAATCTATACGAAAAATGGGAGCATATGTGCAGTCAGCTGCAGAAAGCTCGTCATCCTTCTAAAGTATTGGTTGAACTAAACCGCGCCAGTAGTATTCTGCGCGATGTCTTCAACGATAACTTTACTGGAATTCACGTAGATGATGAAGTCCTGGGCGACAATATCCGCGATTACCTGCTGGAGATTGCCCCTGAAAAGGCTGACATTGTCAAGAATTACAAAGGAGCTGCCCCCATTTATGAAAAATTCGGTATAGAAAGACAGATCAAAACGTCATTTGGACGCACCGCTTCCATGAGTCGCGGGGCCTATCTGGTTATCGAACACACAGAAGCTTTGCACGTCATCGACGTGAACTCGGGCAACCGATCCAACAAAGCAAAAAATCAGGAAGATACCGCCCTTGAGGTGAATTTATTGGCCGCAACCGAAGTTGCTCGCCAACTCCGCCTCAGAGATATGGGGGGAATCATTGTGATCGACTTCATCGATATGACCAAAGGTGAGCACAGGCGACGCTTGTATGATCACCTCCGTGAGGTCATGAAAGAAGATCGTGCCAAGCACAAGATTTTACCTCCAAGTAAATTCGGCTTGATTCAGATTACCCGTCAACGGGTACGTCCTGAGATGAATATCAAAACCAGTGAAGAAAATCCAAACGCTCCCGGGCAAGAAATCGAAGCCCCTATTGTTTTGATTGATCGCATCAACCACGAATTGGAACGGATTCTGAAAGGAAAGAACAAAGGGAAGAAAATCACCCTCAACATTCATCCTTTCATCGCCGCCTACCTAACCCAAGGATTTCCGTCCATTCGACAGAAGTGGTTTATGGATCACAAAAAATGGGTCAAGATTCAACCCCGTGATGCCTATACCTATTTGGAGTATCGTTTTAAAGATGGAGAAGGAAAAACCCTTCGCGCTTAAACGAATGCTTCAAAATGACAGTGTAAAGCGGCCCAAATGGGCCGCTTTTTTTTTACCCCAAAGCGAACTAATTTGCAGTCGCAAATGACCTTTAATCGCCCGACATATACATTGGAAGAAGCCCTGAAAAAGGCCGAGAACTACTGCGCTTATCAGGAGCGATGTCACCAGGAAGTGCGTCAAAAATTGGTCGAGATGAGAATGATCCCAGAGGCGATCGATCACATTCTTGGGCATTTGATCGCCGAGGGCTATTTGAATGAGGGTCGCTTTACAGAACAATTCGTGTTGGGGAAGTTTCGCCACAAAGGATGGGGGAAGAACCGCCTGCGCCAGGAACTCAAGCAGCGCGATATTTCTGGCCTGGCCATTGACCGCGCTTTACGCGAAATCGATCTGGAAGAATACGAGACTACCTTTCATCAATGGGTCGAGAAACTTTGGAGGCAAAGCGCCGGAAAACCCCAAGCCAATCGCTTGCAAAAACTCAGAGACGGGCTGCGCTATCGCGGCTGGGAACCCGAAAGGATCTATGAAGCTCTGGGTGATAAGATGAAGTCTTAAGCGTATCGCTTGGTGCGCTCAATCGCCTGCTTGTTTTTCCAATCGATCCAATCCTGCCCCTTAAGCCTGCGCATCAGGTTGTCAAAGTGTCGCATGATGAAGATATTATAGAGCGCTTTTCCGAGGTTTTTAGGCTTCTTGGCCATAGAACGTAGGCTCATGGAAAAACCGGGCGTGATATAACGCATATAATGCCAATAGCCTTCCGGAATATAAAGTACATCACCGTGTTCCAAATGAGCGATGTGTCCATTGGCCTTTTTCAGGGCGGGCCACTTCTCAAAATCTGGCTGTTTAAAGTCAATGTCTTCCCTTGTGATCAAGGAATGAGGCACCTTGTAGAGGTACTTGTTTTCGGTTTGTCCAAAAAGAATACACTCCTTTTTGCCATCAAAGTGAAAGTGAAAAATATTCGCCAAATCAATATCGTAGTGCATGAAGGTGTAACTGTCTTCCCCTCCAAAGAACATCATGGGTAAGCCCTTCATGATGCGCAATCCGAAATCCGGCATTTGGTAATCCTGCTGCAATTGGGGGACCTCTTTCAGAATATTCCACAGGAAAATACGGTAGCGCGTAGGCTCTTTCTTCAGAAGATCGATGTAGTCCGACATCTTCATCTCGGCATGCGGCTGATTGAAGCCCTCATCGTGTTTGACCGGGCGATCGTCGTAAAGAGGTACCACCTTATCTCCGGCAATTTCTTTGAAGTAGTCGAGGTTCCATTTTTCAAAAGCAGGCCACTCTTTGATCCCACCGGCAATAACAACCGGTTTCTGAGGGCGGTAATACTCTTTTAAAAAAGCCTCTTTGGTCAGGCCTTCAACTTTGGGGATATTTTGTAAACGCAACTCCATAACGAGGTGGTTTAGCTTTCGATCGTCTTTTTGGTGATCCTCGCCTCTTCGTTACGGGCGATCGTATGACCTGGTCGGGTCCACTTCGGTTTTTCTCCCAAAGCAGGAGTGCTTTCTTCCGCTGGCTTAGATTCCGGTTGAGGATGCTTCTCAAAAGGGGCCTGCATATCGATACCTAAAGCTTTAAAGAGCGCTTTGTCTTCGTTCACATCCGGGTTCGGAGTGGTTAACAACTTATCTCCGGCAAAGATGGAGTTGGCTCCAGCGAAAAAGCACATGGCTTGACCCTCAGCACTCATTTCTGTTCTACCGGCAGAAAGGCGCACCTGGGTTTTTGGCATCACAATACGGGTAGTGGCTACCATTCGAATCATTTCCCAAATATCCACGGGTTTCTGCTCCTCCATCGGAGTTCCTTCCACAGCCACCAAAGAGTTGATCGGCACCGATTCCGGT
>CAZLGZ010000279.1:0-2853 GCA_964558965.1 uncultured Flavobacteriaceae bacterium | reverse complement strand
GATTGTATGACTTCTCTGCGTAGTTTCTTTAATTCTCGACGCTGTAAAAGAAGCTTTCTTGTCGCCTTAGGTTGGTGGTTGTAGTAACCACCGTGGCTGTACTCTTCAATCTGCATATTGACTACAAAGAGCTCGCCGCGTTCATTGAATTCGCAGAAACTTTGGGACAAAGAAGCCTTGCCCAGACGAATCGACTTTATTTCGGTTCCGCCCAGAACAATGCCCGCTACGTATTGATCGAGAATTTCGTAATCGAATCGAGCCCTTCTGTTCTTTATGTTGATCTGCTTTTGCACAGCCTGCAAAGTTACTCGCAAAAAAAGTTTAAACAAATGCCAGAGAAAATGAAAGAATAGAGGAGAAGTTACAATGCTTCACCTATATTTGTTAGACTTCTGCCGCCTCAAACAGACAGAGCGTAACTACTTATGAAACAGGACATTCTCCCCACTTGGTCCCTGTCTAAAGGGATTTTTGCCTGCTTGTTGGTTTTTTGCCTGACAAGTACGCAACTCCGTGCCCAGATCGCTTATTTGCCCGATGGACTCCGCCAGCACAACCTGACCCGCTACAACGCCAGTTTAATCAATCCCGTCTATTCTTTTGATTGGAACCAGCCCAATTCCTTTGCGGCTTGGACCCGTTGGCAGTGGAGTACCCTAGACGGAGCTCCAACGACCAGTTATTTCAGTTACTCGCATATGCTGGGCTACGATGCCACCGTAGGGGTAGGTTATTTTGAAAATAATACCGGGACACTTACACGAAAAGGAGGCTTGGCGAATTACGCCCACGCTCTTTATTTTACCGATAGCTTTAAATTGGTTTTTGGGGTCAATGTTTTTGCCTTTTCGGAACAATTGTCTGATATCAACTTTCCGACCCTGATCCCTCTTACTGCGGATCAACTTTCGGGGGAATCTAATTTTTTACTGTACATCACTCCGGGAATACGAGCAGACATCGGAAAGTTTAGTCTTGGACTTTCTTTAGAAAACGCAATCGATTACAATTTGACTCAGGGAGAAAGGGCAGAGGCGGCTCGTTTGTTCTCGGCCATTGGCTCCTATGATTTTAGACTTGGCGGATCGGATGATTTTCCGACCTATTTAAGGCCCATGGTGTATTTCCGTTCAGATCCCTTTTACGATTCCCAATACGGATTGAATATGCTTTATGCTCACCGCAACTTCTGGGTACAAGGAGGTTACAACAGCTACTACGGAGTATCCGCTGGCGTTGGCGCAACAGTGTTTGATCGCCTTTCTTTGGGGGCAACCATGGAATGGGGGACTATGGATCCCATAACAGAACAAGGTTCCTCTCTGGAGCTTCAATTGGCTTACCGAATAGGAAAACTTAAGCGACCTGCTCCTCCGGTGGAAGAAGAGCCGGAAGAAATAGAGGAGGATCCAGAAGCGGCGAAGCGAGCGGCAGAAGAGGCTGCCGCTGCCGAGGCGGAACGCCGCAGAAAGATGTTGGCTCAACAGGATTCCATACTCAATGCACGCCTAAAAGAACAGCGCCGTTTGGATTCGATAGCAGAAGCGAATAAGAAGGTGGAGTACCGTTCAGATGAGAAATTTGAGGAAGTCGCCACCATGGAAGGCTTACAGCCCGGATTTTACCTGATTGCCAACGTATTTGGAACCCAGAGGTATTACGAAAAATTCATGAGCTCTTTACAGAATCGCGGTTTGAACCCACAGTCC
This sequence comes from uncultured Flavobacteriaceae bacterium, assembly GCA_964558965.1. Classification (GTDB taxonomy): domain Bacteria; phylum Bacteroidota; class Bacteroidia; order Flavobacteriales; family Flavobacteriaceae; genus Aureicoccus. The sequence goes on along the minus strand of CAZLGZ010000279.1, from coordinate 1,141 downwards.
TTTAAGCGCGGATTGAACGGATACAACTATGTTTATCTCAAGCGTTTCGATACCCTCGAAGAAATCCGCGAAGCCAGGGATTCCAAGTTCTATGGAAAATACAGTGGACCTACTTGGATATTCAGGGTTAAAGAGGAGTAATGACCTGTTAAAAGCTAGTGGATAAAAAGTAAATGGGAAGCCAAGCTCCGCAGTATAATTCAATATCTTAGCCCACAGAACCCCGTACAACCGCTTATTCAGTCTAGAAGAATAGGACTATGAAGAAAACCTTTGCCGCTTTTTGCGCTCTGTTTTTATCGGCAAGTAGCTTGTCTTTTGCACAAGGACTTGATTTACCAACCGATTTTAGACAACACAACATCACACAGTTTAATGCCAGTTTGTTCAATCCGGCGTATTCCATAGACCGGGATGATCCGGCTTCCCTCTCCGTATGGTCCAGGTGGCAATGGCAAATGATTGATGCCGATTTCACGACGCTTTACGCGAACTACACGCAACAACTTGGGGAGAGAGCGGCCTTCGGAGTAGGCTTTTTGCAACACAGCACCGGGGTCTTTGTGAACCGTGGAGGAGTATTGAACTTTGCTTATGCCTTTCCTTTGGGAGAAAACAGTCAACTGATTTTGGCGACCAATATCATTGGAAGCAACAAAGAGCTGGATGATGAAGAGGACCGCTTTGTACCAACAGCAGCATTGGATATTCCTGCCCTTGAAGCCACAACCGGCTTAGTCTTTGCGATCAATCCCGGGATTCGCTTAAAACTGAATCGCTTCGATTTGGCGCTTTCCAGCGAAATGGCGTACGATTACAACTTCCAAACAGAAGCTCGTGAGACAACCGATATGCAGCGCATTTTTGCGGGAGCCATGAGTTATGAATTCCCTCTTGGGGGTAACGGAGCTATTTTACGTCCATTGGCGTATGCCCGCTACTCGGAAGTGATGGACGTGAGCTATGGGGGAACCCTTCTTTTTTCTACACCTAAGTTTTGGCTACAGGGGGGGTACAATGATTTTTATGGAGCCGCTGGAGGTGCCGGGGTAACCCTGTTCGGATAGTGGTCTCTGCGTGATGAGGCCGAGTTTGCATTAGACCGTCCAGTGCGTGACGCCGACCCATCCATAGAATCAGT
>CAZLGZ010000278.1:0-2893 GCA_964558965.1 uncultured Flavobacteriaceae bacterium | reverse complement strand
AGAAGCTGGCAAGCGTTTGTCGAAGGAGAGCGCGCTATATTTTACGTTGTTGCCTTACTTATCACTTTTGTGGTTTCGCTCTTTTTCCATGCCATCTATTTTTACAAACGTTGGCAAGAGAAAAAAGTGAAGGAGCAGAAGATTATAGCCGGTTCTGCTTCCGCTCGCTTTGATGCCCTGAAGAATCAACTGGATCCTCATTTTTTGTTTAACAGCCTCAATGTGTTGACTAGCCTAATTGATGAAGATCCCAAACAAGCCCAGCGCTTTACGACCTCCCTTTCTAAAGTATACCGCTACGTACTTGAGCAAAAAAATAAGGACCTGGTGACTGTCGAGGAAGAGCTCGCTTTTGCCAGAACCTATGCGCGCTTACTTAAAATGCGCTTTGAGGACGGTCTGCATTTCGAAATCCCGGATAGTGTCTCTAATCCCGAGGCCAAAATTGTACCGCTTTCACTGCAGTTACTATTAGAAAATGCAGTAAAACACAATGTGGTTACTTCTTCCAGACCTCTCTCCTTAAAGGTGTATGAAGAAGGAGATCGGCTGGTGGTTAGTAACAACCTGCAAGAGAAGGAAGTCGTGAAAAAAAGCAGTGGTGTTGGTCTGCAGAATATTCAGCAACGCTACCGCATCCTTTCTAATCGGGAAGTTTTAATTGATAAAGGTTCAAGTGATTTTAAAGTGCACTTACCTGTTTTAACCCAGCAGATTAAGGTCGTTGAGAGTCAAGAAGAACATATTGAGGAAAAACGCTACCTCAAAGCCAAGGAGCGCGTAGATGCCATCAAGGGATTCTATGGGAACTTGGCTTCCTACCTGGTGGTGATCCCTTTTCTTTGGTGGCTCAACAGTCGTACGACCTCATTTGTATGGGCCATTTTCCCCACAATTGGTTGGGGAATGGGGCTGTTGGTACACGCTTTGGAAGCCTTTGATGCCCATCCACTTTGGGGTAAGAGATGGGAGGAGCGAAAGATTAAAGAGCTCATGGACAAAGAAGATTTTTAGACCCTGAAACGCTCTATTACAATTGAATCCACATTTCCTACAGTTGGGTGAACTCTTTTCGGAATTATGTGCTGTCTTTTGGACATTTGAGGTGTAATCAAAAAACAGAAATCATGGAAAACATCAACGACCTTCGGTACCGATCTGCTAAAGAAAGAGTAGAGTGCTTGCGATCCTTTTATGGTAGCTTGTTCTGGTACTGCCTTATCATTCCTCTACTGGCCTTTATCAACTTCAGAACATCGAGTTTTATGTGGTTCGTCTTTCCGGCAATTGGCTGGGGTATTGGACTGGTGGCGCATGGATTAAGAGCTTACGGATACAACCCCCTCTTTGGTAAGAACTGGGAAGAAAGAAAGATTAAAGAATTTATGGATAAAGACCGTTACTAGGGTCTTCTCCTTTAAAATATCTGTGACCATGGACAACAACAGAGAAAGTAAATTAATGCGCGCTAAGGAGCGTGTAGAGGAATTAAAGAAGTTTTACAGCCATTTGACCACCTATGTGCTGATTATTTCTGGATTGGCAGCTTTGAATTATTGGACCAATGGATTTGCTTATATGTGGTTCTTGTGGGCTGCTTTTGGCTGGGGAATTGGTATAGTGAGCCATGCCATAGGAACTTTTCGATTGAATCCTTTTTTCGGAAAGAACTGGGAGGAGCGCAAGATCAAGGAGTTTATGGACGAAGACAAGAACTCAACCGATAAGTGGAGCTAGTAATGGAGACAACCAACCAAGACAAAGTCTATGCTTACGCCCGTGCGCGCAAGCGCGTGCAGGACATCAAAGAGTTTTACCACCATTTGTTCTTTTACCTGCTATTCAATATTCCCTTACTGCTTTTTGCTGAGCAAATTGCGGACTTGCTGCGAGCAACCGTATTCGACGATCCTGAATTTGGGAAATGGATTGAGTTAAACATGTATATCACTCCCTTGTTTTGGGGTATTGGGCTGCTTTTTCATGGGCTTTATACCTTTATCTTTAAGGGTAGAATCCTCAAAGATTGGGAGGAAAAGCAAATCCGGAAATACCTGGACCAAGAATAAACCTAGATACCTCAAGCTGTGAAAGCCATCATTATTGAAGACGAAAAGCCCGCGGCACGCCGTCTTAGCCGCCTTTTGGACGAACTGAATGTCGAAACCAGCGCCATGCTGCATTCGGTAGAAGAAAGTATTCGCTGGTTCCAGGACAATCCTCACCCGGATCTGATCTTTTTGGATATTCAGCTCTCAGATGGGCTTTCTTTCGAAATCTTTGAACATGTCGAGGTCAAAAGCCCCATCGTCTTTACCACCGCTTATGATGAATACGCTTTGCAGGCCTTTAAGCTGAACAGCATCGATTACTTGCTCAAGCCCATAGATGATGAAGAATTGGAGGCTGCCGTCAAGCAATACAAGAACTACAACCAAAACACTAAGGGGATTGGGGTAGATTTCGAGGATATCAAAAAGCTTTTGGTCAATCCAGTAGAGCGAGAATACAAAAAACGCTTTACGGCCAAGTTGGGGCAGCACATCAAAATTATTCAGACCGATGAGGTGAGTTGTTTTTACAGTGAAAACAAAGGAACCTATGCCGCAACCACCAGTGGGCGTAACTATCTTTTGGACACCACATTAGAGCAATTGGAGGAGGAGCTCGAGCCGAAAACTTTTTTTCGGGTAAGTCGAAAATTTTATGTGCACATCGATCACATCGAGGACATCATTTCGTACACCAATTCGCGGCTTCAGCTTAAGCTAAAGGGCTATAAAGAGCACGAAGTTATCGTGAGTAGAGAGCGTGTAAAGGATTTTAAGCTTTGGATTGAGTAATGTTTCCTAAATTACTGAAAAACAAACACTTTAATCGAAAATAAAAGTAA
>CAZLGZ010000277.1:0-2913 GCA_964558965.1 uncultured Flavobacteriaceae bacterium | reverse complement strand
GGCCTAGGACACCGCCCTTTCACGGCGGCAACAGGGGTTCGAATCCCCTAGGGGACGCCAATATAATCAAGGGTTTACAGCAATGTAAGCCCTTTTTTATTGGTATTTACGGACTTTTTACGGACTAATGTGCAGAAGCACTCTATCGGAACACCTAGGCCACGCACGGTCTCTTATTTGTTGGGTAAATATGACCGCTATATACTCAAAGCGGACATTTCCGCCACAATACGCTCTCAAAAAAGGCGCTACCAATGAGAAAAAAGCCAATCTTGAATACTTATTATTGGCTTTGTTACCTAGTTAGTTCTATTACTGACTACCCGACACTGTTAATTAGATTGTAATCGGAGTGGCGCCGGTTTCCATTCTTATCAGCTTTCCTTTCTTCAGTAACATCACCACCATCACAGATTCAGTGTCACCGCTTTGAAAATCCATAAATGAATGCGAGACCGTAATGTCATCATTTTCATAAAGAATTCTAAGATTCCTCCTTCTCGGTCGCGGACCATCTGATGACCAGATGTTCACCATTTCTTCCTTGGTTATGTCACTTCCGGATTGGTGTCGGACGAACACAAAATCATCATCAATCAAATCAGAAAGCGCGTCTCGGTCTCTGTTTTCAAATGCGTTTTGCCATTTCTCAAAAAATTTCATTTTCTTACCCTGAAGCAGTTCTCAGCAGAATAATCTGGCGAAGTGCATGCTTCAACCGTATAAGTGGAATGCATACTTAATAGTTAAACCGAAGTCCTACGCCAAAGATCCAGTCAAATAACAATGTCACTAGTGAGTAGGGGATGCCGTTTTCTGAGCCTTTGGATTCGCTCTTCGGCTATCTCCTCGATGGTGATAGCAGTTTCCAGACTGTAAAAAACAACATAGGTTCGGGTCCGCATCTCAAGATCCTCTCCTTTAAAGCCGAGTTCTTCGAACAGGGAACGCACATAATTGTATAGGGTCTGGTCGCTCTTCCGTACTGCATTTTTAGCAATCTCGTTTGACGCGGCCCAAGCCCGGATTGGAATATCGTGGCGTCCTGCATTGGTGCTGACGATCACTTCCGCCAAAAATAACAGTTTTTCCGATGGTCCGCCTTCGAACTTCTTAGCTAGTCTCGTGAAATTTTCTATAAGACGCTCGCTCCAAAAATTGATGAGTGAGTTGATGAAGTCTTCCCGATTTTGGAAATGCCAGTAAAAACTGCCACGGCTAACGCAAAGATGATTGCAGAGCTTCTCGATGCTAAGCACTTCTGGCCCCTGCTTAGCCAGGGCATCTAACGCCCCTTCTAACCACTTTTCTTTGGTCAGAGAGTTTTTGGCGCGCTTCCTTTTTTTGGAGGTTTTCCTTTTCATGCTTTGTACTAGGAAATGACGTTCTGGTCGTTACCAATGGAAAGTCAGTCCAAGCACGGGGCCCTCATATGTGATGTCATAGGTGAACCTGTCTGGCCCATTACCGGTTTCATAATCATAGTCCAGCCACCGGTAGCCACCAAGCATCGAGAAGTTGTCACGGAACCGATGGTCGTATAGCAAGACCGCGTTCCACACCAGGTCCGAGTCTCCGGCACCGATGTCTCCTCGAACTGAGAAAGTCCCATTTTCTCCGACAGGGTAGTTCCCGCGGAGGCCGACAAATCCGTCTGTCCAACTTTCATCGGCTATAGTGGCTTTGGGCATTCCACCAATTTCCGCTTCCAGTTCAAACTCTGAATACCGAATCCCAAACAACACTTCAAGATTGCTGTTGTTCTCTATCTCGTAAATCCCTCCGGCTTCTATAATGTTATTGGTCACCTCGGTTTTGAGCGGAACGCCGTTTGGCAGAGAGCTCTCCGGATCAAGAGCGATGTGGCTAAAGTCCAATAGGTATCCCCACTGCCCCTTCTTAGCCTCAAAATGAATTGTGAAAGCCGCATCCAGGTTATCCAATGCGTCGTCGAACGAAATGTCTATGGGAGCGGTTACCGGGCCGATCTGCGACTCTCCTTCAAGACCAACCGCCCACAGGTACAGAGGGGACAGCGTGTACTCCCAATCCTCCCCTGCCTTGGCGGATGCGCTCCCGAAGGCAATCAGTAGGAGCGCAAAGCCCGTTGCTAGTATCTTCTTTGACATGGTTAAGTTCTCTTTGCTGGTCTGGTCGCTGAAATCAGTTGCCTTGTGATTCCACACCCTGTATCACGTGCCTGGCATCGCCGTAGACTTTTAGCCACATTTCGACCATGTCTTGTGTCTCAGGCCGAATGTTCTCAACATCTTCATAGGGCATGCCGCGCGCGGGTTTCCAATCTGGCCACTTGTCTTTCACACGTTGGTGTTGTGCCAGCATGCGCACAAAGGGGGTCCCCGCCCAGACACCTTCCCTTTTCAGGGGGTGCTCTTCCCTGGGGTCCCAGTACAGGTTGTAAATTCCGGCCATGGCAGGGTTAACACCAGGAGCAGGCCAATGGATTTTCATGTTCTGCTTTACCGTGGCTTTAAGGCTGTCTACTTCATAAAGATGTATGTAATCGCGTCGGCCATGGGTATCGCCTTTGAGTAACAATGCGGTCTGGTCAATTCCGTCGATGATCCGATCCCGGGGAATACCGTCAGTGTTTCCAGCGATTCGGGCAAAGGTTGTGTACAAGTCGGCAATGAACACCATGTCACCCGTGATTTCCCCAGACTCAATCACCCCGGGCCAACGGATTGAGGCGCCGACGCGATGACCACCTTCCAACGCCTGACCTTTGGTACCGCGAAACAACCACTCTGAGTAGCCGGAGTCCGGAATTTCTTGCTTCATCGGTCCGTTGTCGCCCATCACCATGACGATAGTGTTTTCTTCTATTCCTAGTGCCTCGATCTCCGCCAGGACCTCCCCGATATAACCGTCCACTACGGCCATAGCATTGGC
>CAZLGZ010000276.1:0-2922 GCA_964558965.1 uncultured Flavobacteriaceae bacterium | reverse complement strand
ATATTATTTTGGCTTTCCCCAATACCTGGTATGCCAAACTTCAACCAGCAGGAGAGCTCAACAACTTAGAATCGGTTACTCAAGAGGTGAAAATGATGATGGATCCAAGCGCTGATCCCTTTGCTGCCCCTGCGGAAGACAGTGGAACAGAAACGGATGAGCCTGGAACTTTTGGTGCCAAGGACGTACAGGATTTGAACTGGGTGCAGTTGATGAATGCCTATACCTGTACCGAATGTGGGCGATGTACTTCCGAATGCCCGGCAAATCAGACCGGAAAATTGCTTTCTCCTCGCAAAATTATGATGGATACCCGGGACCGCCTGGAGGAAGTCGGAAAGGTGCTCGATGCCAACAAAGGGGAGTGGAAAGATGACGGTAAAAAATTATTGGACGATTACATCACTCGGGAAGAACTTTGGGCATGCACCACTTGTAATGCATGTACTCAGGCCTGCCCTATTGGAATAGACCCTTTATCCATTATCGTGGAAATGCGGCGTTATTTAGTGATGGAAGAATCAGCGGCCCCTAATGATTTGAATGTCATGATGGGGAATGTAGAAAATAACGGTGCCCCTTGGCCATTTAATCAAATGGACCGATTGAACTGGGCGAATGAATCCTAATTGAAGCGGGAGAATGGAAGAATTGAAGATCAAAACAATGGCCGATATGATGGCCGCAGGAGAAACCCCGGAAGTGCTATTCTGGGTAGGATGCGCTGGTAGCTTTGACGACCGCGCAAAAAAGATCACCAAGGCCTTCGCGCGCTTGTTGACCCAGGCTGAAGTTTCGTTTGCCGTTTTAGGTACAGAAGAAAGCTGTACAGGAGATCCGGCAAAACGCGCTGGAAATGAGTTTTTGTTTCAAATGCAGGCGGTGACCAATATTGAGGTCATGAATGCCTACGAGGTGAAAAAAGTAGTGACCACTTGTCCGCACTGTTTCAATACCCTCAAGAATGAATACCCGGCATTGGGTGGCAACTACGAGGTCATGCACCACACCACCTTCTTAAAGCAGCTGCTCGAAGAAGGCCGTCTCAAAATAGAAGGAGGGGCATTTAAAGGAAAGCGAATTACCTTCCATGATCCTTGTTACTTGGGTCGAGCAAATAAGATCTTTGAGGCCCCCCGTGAGCTAATACAAAAGCTCGATGCAGAGTTGGTCGAAATGAAAAGCTGCAAAACCCGTGGTCTCTGCTGTGGTGCGGGAGGAGCTCAAATGTTCAAGGAGCCTGAAAAGGGCGATAAGGATGTCAATATCGAGCGCACAGAACAGGCGCTGGAGACACAACCCGAAATCATTGCAGCGGCCTGTCCATTTTGTAACACCATGATGACCGATGGGGTTAAAAACAAAGAAAAGGAAGGTGCTATCAAGGTGATGGATGTTGCCGAACTACTCAACGGGATTGAAGATTTATAGACATGCTGGTAGGTTTTAAGGAATTGCCATCTGAGGCAAGAATTTGGATATACCAATCGAATCGACCCTTTACTGAGGCTGAACTGCCCGAACTACGTACTCTTCTCGACACCTTTTTAGAACAGTGGACGGCTCATGGTCAAAACCTCAAGGCCGGTTATGATTTACCCTACAATCGTTTTATTGTAATTGGATTGGATCAAAGTCAGGCCTCTGCTTCTGGCTGTTCTATAGATGCTTCGGTCCATTTTATTCAAGGCTTAGAACAGAAGTACAGCATAGATTTGCTGGATAAAATGAATGTGACCTATAAACAAGGCGAATTTGTTGCCCACAAAGCCTTAATGGACTTCAAAAACATGGCTAAACAACGTGCTGTGGGTCCCAATACAGTGGTTTTCAATAATCTGGTGGCTACTAAGGGCGAGTACGAAGAAAACTGGGAGGTGCCCGCAAAGGAAAGCTGGCACGCAAGGTTTTTCTGATACCTCTGGTCTACAATTCTTGCTTTTTGTCCAGAGCCTTCTTCATAATTGCTTCAAAAGCAATAATTTCGATTTGGCGCAGTTGTTGGTCTATTGCATTTATGAAGCAACTCTACATTACCATAATCCTTGTTTTTACAGCCAGTTTGGTCAATGGCCAAGCCGGCCCCTTGGTGGCATCTGACACCTTAGGGCAGGTGAGGTGGGTCAATGCGGAGTACGCAAAAATGACCTTAGACCAAAAGATTGGGCAGTTGTTCATGGTGCAGCTTTCTTCGGCTGCTCCAAAGAAGCAATTGATGAAGCAACTTTCATCGATTGAAAACCTGGAATTGGGAGGTATCATATTTTCTAGCGGTACACCCACCGCCCAACTTCGACTGACCAATTCTCTGCAGAGCAGAGCCCGTATCCCTTATTTAATTGCACAAGATGCCGAATGGGGACTCGCCATGCGTCTGGACTCTGTGCCTCGATTCCCTTGGAACATGAGTTTAGGGGCGATTCAGGACTCTTCGATGGTAGAGAAGGTAGGCTATGAGATCGGACAGCAATTCAGCCGAATGGGCGTTCATATGAACTTTGCTCCGGTAGCCGACAGTAACACCAATCCTCAAAATCCCATTATAGGTAACCGATCCTTTGGACAGGATCCCAAAGAGGTCACCCTGAGGGCAATGGCCTATATGCGAGGTTTGCAACAGGCCGGAATATTCAGTTGTGCCAAACACTTTCCTGGACACGGTGATACCGCTACGGATTCGCACAAAGTGCTTCCTTACATCACCGGTGATAAAGAACGACTAGACAGTATTGAACTGTATCCTTTCGAAATGTTAGCCGATGCAGGAATAGAATCGGTTATGGTTGCCCATTTAGGGGTGCCGGCTTATGAGAAAAGAGAAGGCTTTCCTTCATCTCTTTCTAAGGCGGTGGTAACCGATGTACTGTTGAAACGCTTACAATTTCGGGGATTGGTGGTAACCGATGCATTGAATATGAAGGC
>CAZLGZ010000275.1:1050-2958 GCA_964558965.1 uncultured Flavobacteriaceae bacterium | reverse complement strand
AAGATATTCCTCTTTTGGCAGAATATTTCATAGATACCTTTAACAAAGCACAGGGCCTTCCTCTTCGCAAACTTGCGGAAGATGCCCGTGCCCTTCTTCAAACGATGTTATGGCCTGGCAATGTCCGGCAATTGAAGAACGTAATGGAACGCGTTCTAATTCTTGGAGAAAACTCCAGCGACATCTCTGCCAAAGAGCTCCCGTCTTCCGAAGAACCTGCCGCTGATGACGGACGAGTTGTCTTATCTGGTGGATTGGCAACTCTTCCACTTCGTGAGGCTCGGGAACTGTTCGAACGGGAATATTTGTTGACACAGATTAATCGGTTTGGCGGAAATATCAGCCGAACCGCTAGCTTCGTTGGCATGGAGCGATCTGCTTTGCACCGAAAACTCAAGTCTTTAGGTGTCGCGACTACGAATAAGTCGGGCGCCCGGGTCGCCTATGTTGAAACCGACGCTTGAATTGACTGTATTTGCCCTCTCTGTCACCAGTAGAGGTTCATCTGCCGGGAGAAAACGATGAAAGTCATCATTTGCGGAGCGGGTCAGGTTGGTTGGCAAATTGCACGGCATTTGTCGGGGGAATCCAACGACGTAACTGTTGTTGATAATAACCCTGAATTAGTGCGCCGCGCGACCGACACTCTAGATGTGCAAGGGATTTCGGGTTTTGCGAGCTACCCTGACATTCTTGAGCGCGCCGGTGCTGAAGATGCTGATATGATAATTGCTGCCACCCATTCGGACGAGGTCAATATGGTGACATGCCAAATTGCGCACTCAGTCTTTGGTATACGACGCAAAATCGCTCGGTTGAGGTCTCAAAGCTATTTGGATGCGATCTACTCCGACCTTTATCGTCGTGATCATTTGCCGATTGACGTTGTAATCAGCCCCGAGCGCGAAGTTGCTGAGGCAGCCTTACAAAGATTGGCGGCGCCAGCGGCCTTCGATACAGAAAATTTTCTCGAAGGGAAATCGCAGCTTCTAGGTATTACAATTGAAGACGATTGTCCCGTTGTGAACACGCCACTGCGCCAGCTGACTGATCTTTTTTCGACACTTAATGCCCTTGTCGTCGGCATACGGCGAGAAGGGGTTCTATTTGTTCCAATGTCAGGCGATCAGGTGTTTCCTGGGGATGAAATCTATATTTTTACCGACACCCGCGACATGACCCGAACATTGGAGGTCTTTGGTAAGACACAATCAAAACAAGAGAGAGTATTGATCATCGGAGGGGGAAATGTCGGACTTGGCGTAGCACAAGCACTAGAGGCGCGCACAGAACGTGTTCGCGTCAAAATGATCGAATTGAACCGAGAGATCGCAGAATACGCCGCTGACAATTTGGAACGTACCATCGTTCTGCACGGGGATGGGCTAGACTCAGGGGTCTTGGAAGAAGCTGGGATTTCCGCGTCTGACGCGATTTTAGCAATTACCGATGATGACAAAACCAACCTTTTGGCCAGTGTTCGGGCGAAGGAAATCGGCGATCCCATGACAATTTGTCTGATCAATGATCCCTCTTTGGTGCCGCTCATGGGGCCTTTGTCTATTGATGCCTACATTAACCCACGCGCGACGACGGTAAGTTCTATCTTGCGGCATATTCGTCATGGCCGGGTAAGAGAGGTCTATTCCATTGGCGATGCAGAAGCCGAAGTGATTGAAGCCCAAGTTTTGGGTACATCGCCGATTGCAGGTCAAAAAATTAAAGAGATCGACTTTCCTGAAGGAACCATTGTTTGTGGGGTCTTGCAAAACGGTCATGTGATCAAACCCACCGGGGAGACCCGCATCAACGAAAATGATATTATTGCCATTTTCTCGCTGACTGAAGACGTCAGAGAAGTCGAACAATTACTTCAGGTAACAATCGATTTCTTCTGATGAGACAGGT
>CAZLGZ010000275.1:0-1040 GCA_964558965.1 uncultured Flavobacteriaceae bacterium | reverse complement strand
CATGGGGCTAGGAGCGTTGGCGATGATGATCCCTGCGGCTTTTGGGCTGTCGACGCGGGATTTTAATGCAGCTCGGGCATTCTTTTATGGCACGATATTATTTGGAATTCTGACACTCCTGATTGGCTTAGCCACTGCAGGTCGTCCTTCAGGTCATTTAGGAAAAGGGTCGATCCTATCATTGGTCGCGGCCTTCAGTTTTCTACCTCTCATGTTCGCAGTTCCCTTTGCAGAAGCAAATAGCACAATTACATATGGTGCAGCTTGGTTTGAAATGATCAGCAGTTTCACAACAACCGGCGCAACCCTCTTTGGTGAACCTGACTCGCTCAGTCCAACTTTGCATTTGTGGCGATCAACTGTCGGCTGGACAGGTGGGTTCATGATTTGGGTCGCGGCAATTGCCCTATTTGCACCGATGAACCTTGGAGGTTTTGAGGTGCGGGCCGTAGGACAGTACGGCATCGCGCAACAAGGAGGGTTTGCCCAGATTGGCGCAAAGGCCGATCCAAGTGAACGATTGGCTAAATATGCGTTACAATTTGCGCCGATTTATCTTGGTTTAACGCTCCTTCTTTGGGTCGGGTTAATGGCATTTGGCGATACGCCTTTCGTTGCGATTTGTCATGCAATGTCAACTTTATCGAGTTCGGGTATTTCCCCTGTGGGAGGAATGAGCGAATCCCCTTCAGGCTTTGGCGGAGAAGTCCTGGTTGTTGCCTTCATGGTATTTGCGATTTCTCGATTAACCTTCTCAAGCGGTGTTTTTGGTGAAGATGACAAACCTGTATTAAAAGACCCCGAAGTGGCTGTTGCTTTTGTATTGGTGTTCTCTGCAACGGCTTTGCTGTTTGGGAGACACTATTTTGGAGCGATTTCATTAGAAGAATATTCTGTGACAGATGGGTTGCTCGCAGCTTGGGGTACTTTCTTTACTGTCATTTCGTTTCTGACGACCACCGGATTTGAGTCAGGTTTTTGGGCAAGTGCAACGGATTGGTCGGGCCTTGAAACACCCGGGCTAATGTTGATGCGCTTAG
>CAZLGZ010000274.1:0-2963 GCA_964558965.1 uncultured Flavobacteriaceae bacterium | reverse complement strand
CTGCACACGACGATCACGACCACGGGCATCACCATAAGGAAACATTCATCACCAAGTACATTTTCTCGCAGGATCACAAGATGATTGCGAAGCAGTACTTGATCACAGGTCTTATCATGGGATTTGTGGGTATTGCGATGTCTCTGTTGTTTAGAATGCAGTTGGCCTGGCCAGGAAGAGAATTTCCAATCTTTGAAGCCGTACTAGGAAAGTGGGCTCCAGGGGGAGTGATGGATGCCGATATTTACTTGGCATTGGTTACCATCCACGGTACCATCATGGTCTTCTTTGTACTGACAGCCGGATTGAGTGGTACATTCAGTAACCTGTTGATTCCATTACAAATTGGAGCCCGTGATATGGCTTCTGGTTTCTTGAACATGGTGTCGTACTGGTTGTTCTTCCTTTCCAGTGTGATCATGGTGATTTCTCTCTTTGTAGAAGCAGGACCTGCGGCTGCTGGTTGGACCATTTATCCGCCGCTGAGTGCTTTGCCGATGGCGCAGCCTGGTTCAGGAATGGGTATGACGCTTTGGTTGGTCTCGATGACCATCTTCATTGCCTCTTCTCTTCTGGGATCACTGAACTACATTGTAACGGTTATTAACTTGAGAACAAAAGGGATGTCTATGACTCGTCTTCCGTTGACGATCTGGGCTTTCTTTGTCACAGCGATTATCGGTGTGATTTCTTTCCCGGTTCTTCTTTCTGCAGGTCTGTTGTTGCTTATGGACCGTAGCTTTGGAACTTCTTTCTTCTTGTCTGATATCTTCATTCAAGGAGAGGTGCTGCACTACCAAGGAGGATCTCCTGTATTGTACGAGCACTTGTTTTGGTTCCTAGGACACCCGGAAGTATATATCGTACTTCTTCCGGCATTGGGGATTACCTCTGAGGTAATGTCAACCAATGCGCGTAAGCCGATCTTCGGTTACCGCGCCATGGTGGCTTCGATTATCGCCATTGCCTTCTTGTCTACCATCGTATGGGGACACCACATGTTTATCTCTGGGATGAACCCATTCTTGGGGTCTGTATTTACCTTTACAACCCTCTTGATTGCGATCCCATCCGCTGTAAAAGCATTTAACTACATCACCACCCTTTGGAAGGGTAACCTGCAGTTGAACCCCGCCATGCTCTTCAGTATTGGTTTGGTTTCTACCTTCATTACAGGGGGTCTGACTGGTATTATTCTTGGTGACAGTACACTGGATATCAACGTTCACGATACCTACTTCGTCGTTGCTCACTTCCACTTGGTAATGGGTATCTCGGCCTTGTACGGATTGTTTGCAGGGGTTTACCACTGGTTCCCTAAGATGTTCGAAGGAAAATTGATGAACAAGAACCTGGGGTATGTTCACTTCTGGGTAACGGCCATCTGTGCTTACGGGGTCTTCTTCCCGATGCACTTTGTTGGAATGGCAGGGGTGCCACGTCGTTACTACGAGAATACCGCTTTCCCAATGTTCGATCAGTTGACCGATGTTCAGATCGTCATGACGGTATTTGCCTTGATTGCTGGAGCGGCTCAGTTGGTGTTCGTCTACAACTTCATCAGCAGTATTTTCTACGGGAAGAAAGGACCTCAAAACCCTTGGGGATCGAATACCCTGGAATGGACTGCTCCGCAGAAGCACATTCACGGAAACTGGGAGGGAGAGATTCCTCACGTTTACCGTTGGGCTTACGATTACAGTAAAACGTATGAGAACGGTGAGTACATTATTGAAGGGCAGGATTTCGTCCCTCAAAACACGCCGATTCAACCAGACGAAGAGGAGCTTAATCACTAGAACCTCTGTTTGCATAAACTTGAAAAGCCTGTCGCAAGACAGGCTTTTTTGTTGGATGCCCTGATCAAAAATCGATCGCTTCCCTTACCTTTAAGGTATGAAATGGACTTATGTTTTCTTAATAACCCTTCTTCCCATGGTGGCCTTTGCGCAGCAGCGCAAGCCTAAAATTAAAGGGAATCGGAAAGTGACGCGGGTAACGGAACGCCTTCCCGCTTTCAACAGTATTTTGCTTAAAGACGATTTAGATGTGGTCTTGGTCGCTGCAAATAGCCCCAGTTATCAATTGGTGGCTGATGACAATTTGGTCGATGTGATCACCTTTAAGGTGGTGGACTCGGTTCTTGAAATTCGTTCTTTCTACAAGATCACTTCCCGAAAGGAATTGGATATCACCATCAACTACGAGAGTCTTAAATCGATTGCTATTCAAGGAGGAAGTATCTCAACAGACAATGTGTTGGCGACCGGGAACCTGTCGCTATCGGCATCCAATAATGCTTCGCTGAATATTTCAGGAAAAGCCCAATCGGTCAAGGTAAAGTTGGAAAACACCTCCCAGAGTGACCTTAACCTCGATACGCAGTTCTTGACCGTTGATATGGAAGAGCGCGCTAATGCACGTGTCTATACCACTTGTGAAGACCTGACGGTAAAGTTGGTTCAAAATGCCAACCTCACCCTGGAAGGGGAGGCGAGAACCGCGGTCATTGAAACCTTCCAACAAAGTAAGTACAAGGGGGAAGCGGCGCCCATTAACCGCTTGCAATTGACGAGTTCAGGGAGCTCTCAAGCGCGTGCCCATGTTACCGAAGTCATTGGACTCAAGGCCAAGGGCAGCAGTAAAGTATTTTTATTTGGAAACCCCAGTGTCGATTTGCAGGAGTTTCTGGATACCGCCCAATTGAGTAAGAAACTCTTGGAGTAAATCTATGAACGAACACTTGGATGCGAACGGGGAGCACTTTAGCCGGGAAGAGCTCGATATAGAAAGAGCGCTTCGGCCCCTGAGCTTTGATGATTTTACCGGGCAAGAGCAGGTACTCGAAAATCTTCAGATTTTCGTACAGGCCGCCAATCTGCGTTCGGAGGCTTTGGATCATACCCTGTTTCACGGCCCTCCTGGATTAGGTAAAACGACTCTGGCCCATATTCTGGCCAATG
>CAZLGZ010000273.1:0-2975 GCA_964558965.1 uncultured Flavobacteriaceae bacterium | reverse complement strand
AGGCCTTCCCAAATTCCCACAACAGTCGCTTGACCGGTGCAGTAGAATGCCCACGAACCCGGCAAAACCGCCGCAGACCAAAACCTGCTTCTCGGGCCAAATCCCGGATCCGTTCCTCCTCACTGGCCGGGCTGATCAAGGCCAATCGCCCTCCGTCTTTCAATGACCGATCTACCAGTCCAAAAAGCGCCTCAAAAGGCAAGGAAGAAAGTTGGCGTGCCTGATCCCGGGTAGGATCACCGCTACTGACATTCTCCTGGTAAAAGGGCGGGTTACTGACCAGGGCATCAAAGGCTGCCTCTGGAACAAAATCCTGAGCATCTTGTTGCAGCATACTGAGCCGATTCGACCAAGGCGAATTTTCAAAATTTTCCTGGGCTTGTTCCGCCGCCGACGGATCAATCTCGAGTCCGAGCACCTCGGCCTTGTCAAAACGCTGAGCGAGTTGCAAGGCGATGACACCCGAGCCACTGCCCACGTCGAGCACACTAAAAGATTCCTCGCCCATCCCTGTAAAGACCCAAGCGCCCAAGAGCACCCCGTCTGTTCCCACTTTCATGGCACAGCGGTCGTGTCGCACAGCAAATTCTTTGAATTGAAAAACGCCCTTTTCCACCCTATTCAGAGCCGTAGTACAAATCCACCAGGCCTTCTGGACAGCGTACATGGATCTGTTGCTTATCACGGTCAACTTTCAACAAGATGTCGTCGTTGATCGGCAGCAGCATTTCTTTGCCTTCCTTCTCGGCAACAAAAAGAGCTTGGCTGCTTTGGTCGTTGATGGCCTGAATCGTCCCCAAGGAACCGGCCTCCTCGTCTACCAATTCAAAGCCGATTACCTCGTGGTAGTAAAAGCGGTTGCCTTCTAAAGGGGGGAGAGCCGCCAGGGGCAGGTAGAGCTCGGCACCGAGGATGGCGTCTGCGGTCTCTTCATCGTCCACTTCCTCAAAATCCAAGCGCAGTAAGCTGGATTTATGCAGTTGGGCCTCGCGTATAAAAAAAGGAATCAGTGCTCCTCCTTGATCGAGTAACACTGATTCCAATTGTTCGTAGTCTTGGGGATCGTCGGTGTCCAATTTGGCCAGGACTTCTCCCTTATAACTGTATTTTGAAACGATCTTGCCCAGAAAGAAACAGTCTTCCTTTCGCACGGCAATCGCTTATTCTGCTTTTGGAGCTTCTTCTTCTCCGGCTTCCTCAGCAGCAGGAGCTTCCTCTGCAGGAGCCGCCTCAGCTGGTGCCTCTTCAGCGGCAGGCTCAGCAACTTCCTCAGCAGGAGCTTCCGCCTCTGCAGCAACTTCACCTTCAGCAGCTGCTTCAGCTTCTTCGGCCGGAGCCTCTTCTGCTGGAGCTTCTACTTCTGGAAGTAGGGAAGCAGCACGCTTGTCGCTAACTTCTTTTTCATGCTCAAGAGCCTTGGCACGGGCATCCGCTTTCGCTTTGTCCAAACCGTCGACCTTGTTCTGAATAGCCGCTTCTTTGTCTTTCAACCAAGCCTCGAACTTCGCTTGCGCTTGCTCTTCGGTAAGGGCTCCTTTGCGAACTCCACCATTCAAGTGGTGCTTAAGCAATACCCCTTTGTACGACAAAATCGCTCTTGCAGTATCGGTAGGCTGTGCTCCATTCTCCAACCACTTTACAGAGTTATCGACTTTTAATTCGATAGTCGCAGGATTGGTGTTCGGGTTGTAAGTACCTAATTTTTCTAGGAATTTACCATCGCGTTTTGCTCTGGCATCAGCGGCAACCACCCAGTAAAATGGTTTACCTTTTTTTCCGTGACGTTGAAGTCTAATTTTTACGGGCATATCACATTAAATGTTGAGGGTTCCCGACCCTGGTTATTAATTCTATTTCTTAAACGGGCGGCAAAGATAGCCTTTTCTTCTCGTTATCAACAAGAAAACTCAGCTTTTTTGAGAGCCGACAAATTTATAAAAAACCGCTGCTAAAAGGGCACCAACAATCGGGGCAACCCAAAAGAGCCACAACTGCTCCACGGCCCAGTCCCCAACAAAGAGAGCCTGACTCGTACTGCGGGCTGGATTCACCGACGTATTGGTCACCGGAATACTGATTAAGTGGATGAGGGTAAGCGCCAAACCAATGGCCAAACCGCCCATCCCTTTGGGAGCTCTTTCGTCTGTAGCTCCGAGAATAACCACCAAGAAAAAGAAGGTCATCACCACCTCAATAAGCAAGGCGGAAGACAAGGCATAGCCCCCTGGGGAATGGTCTCCGTAGCCGTTGGCAGCAAAACCACCCAATTCAAATCCGGACTGTCCCGTGACAACACCGTACAAGATCAAGGCACCGGCAACAGCTCCAGTCAGCTGTGCGATAATGTAAGGAATCACGTCTCTTGACGGCATACGTCCTGCAGCCCACAAACCAATCGACACCGCGGGGTTCAGGTGACAACCCGAAATATGCCCAATGGCATAGGCCATGGTCACCACGGTTAAACCGAAGGCCAGAGAAACCCCCACAAAACCAATTCCCAATTCGGGGTAGCCTGCAGCGATGACCGCACTACCACACCCGCCCAGAACCAACCACAGGGTTCCGACAAATTCTGCTAGTAATTTTTTCATTGTTCTTTGTATTAGTTGGTTATGAGAAACCCTCGGCCCGATTAAGTCACATCTGCCCTCTAAATTTCACCTTTCAAAAGCTTGTGAATAAGTCCTCGGAGAGAGGCGAATCCCAAGGGGTATTTTGGTGTAATTTTAACCCCCTAGCAGTAGATTCATGTACCTTATTTTCGACACCGAGACCACCGGGCTCCCCAAGCGCTGGGACGCCCCCGTATCAGACACCGACAACTGGCCGCGCTGTATACAGATTGCGTGGCAACTGCACGACGGTCTTGGGCAAATGATCGAACACCAGGACTTTTTGATTCAGCCGGATGGCTTTGACATCCCTTTTGAATCCGAAAAGATCCACGGTATTTCTACCGCCCTGGCTCAGGC
>CAZLGZ010000272.1:0-3006 GCA_964558965.1 uncultured Flavobacteriaceae bacterium | reverse complement strand
CTTTATAGGTGGATTCCCAGGCATTCCAAAGCTTCTTCGCTTCGTCCAGATATCCTTTCTGTTCGCGTAAAGTCCGCATTTGGCCATAAAGAGCTTCCTGCTGTACTTGTGCGGGGTCTTTTTCGGTTTCTCCGTGAGAGGGCTCCAATTCATGCGAGATCAAATTAAAACTCAAGAGGTCTGCCGGCCCATTGAATGCCGAGATCAACTCAGCCCCAACCGCCATATGATAAAGGCCCCAATCGGGTAAGAAGAGCTGTCTGCCTTCGCAACTAACCGTACATTCTTCAAAGGTGATCAGTACGATCTTCCCGAGCAGATTCCGGGTACCGGTAATGATACGTCCCTCGACGACTACACCTCCTTCAAATTCCAGACGTACTTCTTCCCCTTCGTAAATTTTATAGGCTTTCAGATCACGAGGCGCCATATCTTCGATGGCAATATTGATGCCCTTGAGTTTGCCAATCGGGGAACCAAACCCATCGGGGTGGTTTCGCGTTCCGTGACCGACCAGCTCCTTTTGCTGGTAGGAGAGGGCCGTTGGGCCCAAAGTCGTCATGTAAACGGGCTTGCCGTCTTTCTCTAAGACCTGGTTAAAGATCCCGGAGACTTGAATGCCGGTGCTGAGTTCTACCGTACCCAGAGACTTGGAATCAACGAGTTTTTGAATGCCCTCCAGACCGCCGCGTCGCAGAGCCATACTGTCGGCAAAATCCTCCAGAACCTGGCTTAAAAAGGCAAAGTCCGGGGTTACATAGAGTTGAGGTTGGGGTTTGGTGATGTCAAAGCCTTGACGCGCAGCCTTAATGGAATAAGGCAGTTTTTGGACCTCGTCAGTCAAACACCATTGACTCTCGCCGATGGAAGAGAGCAAGCCGGCGCCATAAATTTTAGGCTCTTCCAGGGAGCCGATTAGGCCGTATTCAACGGTCCACCAGTGGAGATTGCGAATCAGGGCCATTTCGCTGGGCTCACCCATGTTGTTCTGCACCTGTTCAATGCGTTCTTCTGCCAATTTTATTTCTTCCGGAGCGGTTTCCGGAGCTTCTTTGATGATGGAGAGGTGACGTACTGCTTCGTAGAGTTCGTAATCCTTTCCGCTCGAAATCGCCTTGGAGCCAATTTCACCAAATCTTCTGAGGTATTCAGCGTATTCGGGGTTGGCAATGATCGGCGCGTGCCCTGCGCCTTCGTGAATAATATCGGGTGCCGGGGTGTATTGGATGTTCTCGAGCTGTCGGATATCCGAGGCGATCACCAGTACATTGTAGGCCTGGAATTCCATAAAGGCCGAAGGGGGAATAAAACCGTCCACAGCGACCGCAGCCCAGCCAATTTCTTTGAGAATGCGGTTCATTCCGTACATGTTCGGAATGCTGTCAATCGAGATCCCCGTCTTTTCTAAACCTTCGACGTACGAGGAGTGGGCCACCTGGCTGAGGTAGTCCACATTTTTACGCATCACGTAGCGCCATACCGCCTGATCAATAGGGCTGTAATCCTCGTAGTTTTGAGGCTTGATGTACTGACGCAGGTGGTCTGGAAGTCGGTCCAAAACCGGGTTACTCTCGTAAGACATAAGGTATTTTCTAAGGGTCTAAAAATACGAAATCAGGAGCGCATAAAAAAAGAGCCGCCCCGGTAAGGGAGCGGCTTTAGAGTTGTATAGCCTGTAGGTATTATTTGGCTTCTGGCGGGTACTCCTGCAGGATTTCCTGAACGAATTCCTGGATACGGGCTTCCCGCTTTTCTACTTTTTTGCTGGTGCTCAAGTTTCCTGCACCGCGGCCTTGCCAGACCAGTTTCTTTTCATCCGCATCGATAAAGTCGATAAAGAGGGAGCCTTCTGTGCGGGTGCTCACGTTGTTGCCTCCCCAGCCAGGTCCCCAGACCCAGGGGTTGTAAAAGCCGCCCCAACCACGACCCCAGCCCCAGCCAAAGTTGTTGTTGTATACGTCTACACGTTCGCGTTCTTTGGTGAAAATACTCACCAGTAAATCAGGATCATTGGACTTTACAAAGCCTCTGGCAGACATTTCCTGGTCGATGGCACGCAGAATACGGCGTTTATCCAGGTCAGAAATCTGGGCTTTGTCTATGCCTGTTTTGTAGAAGGCATAGGTCTTGTACTGTTGGAAATTCATTTTTTGGTCGTAGTCCGCGACCACGCGAACCGAGACACAGGAGCTCAGGATAAGCACCGAGAGCAGGGCAAAAAGGGGCATGCACTTTTTCATAGAACTTTTCATTTTCAATGGTTTGATAACAGGAAGAATACCACAAATAACATGCCGAATTTGCACTTATTTGCGCTTTTTTCGGCCATTGCGTTCGTGGTAGCCGTAGGGACAATGGCGGCAGCCACTTTCGCAGCAGTACCCCCTTTTGAGGTGGTACTGTTCGGTAAACACTTTATACCCCTGTTCAGAGAGGTAAAAGTCTCCTTCTTCGAGTGGAATTCTTTCGTTCATTCGCAGGCTTTTGATCCGATTTTGGGATCCAGAACAAAGATACGCTGGCTTTTTTTGATAAAGTGTTGGTAACTAACGATGAAGCGCAAATCGAAATAAGGGCCATTGGGTATCTTTGAGATGCCTCAATAAATGAAACCTTATGGTCCTTGTTATTCGCCAGTTTTTCCCCAAAGATTATGTTGGATTGTGCCTTTGGCCGTTCATCATTCTGCGGGAAAAGCATCTGCTCAATGACCAGGTACTCATCAATCACGAGCGCATTCATTTGCAACAGCAATGGGAATTGGGCATCCTCCCTTTTTACGTTTGGTACTTCATTGAGTGGTTGTGGAAGTGTCTTCTCTACGGAGATCGTTACCTGGCTTACCAGAATATTTCTTTTGAGCGCGAAGCGTACGCCAACGAAGACAATTTACTCTACCCTGCTCAGCGCAAGCGTTTCTCCTTTTTGCAGTACTGCTTCAAAAAATAATGCCGCTTTCTCGCCTTCAGCCCATCGGCTCCTTTTTAGGTCTCCATGATTCCATAA
>CAZLGZ010000271.1:0-3054 GCA_964558965.1 uncultured Flavobacteriaceae bacterium | reverse complement strand
TGACCGGGTCGAAAACACACGACTTGCCGCCTCATCCCTGCCCTTAATCGAGCACTTCAAAGGAGATGAAAAACTATTTGTCGTGGGAAGCAGTTGGCCGGAGGATGAAGAAGTTCTTTTACCGAGCATAAATAATGAAGAGCTGGCCTACCGCTGGGTTATTGCACCTCACCAACTCTCGGAAACCAAAATCCAACATCTGGTACAGCAGATAAAAAAGCCCAGTCTGCGATTCTCTTCTTTGAGTATTGCAGAACACAAAGAAGGAACACTCTCCGCGGAGGATTTAAAGAAACTTCAGGAGGCCGAGGTTCTTATTTTAGACACCATTGGACTTCTCAGTCGGACCTACCACTACGCTACCGCCGCCTATGTGGGAGGGGGGTTTTCGACCGGGTTGCACAACATTCTGGAAGCGGTCGTCTTTGGCATTCCGGTTTGGATAGGACCTCACTTTAAGAAGTTTCCTGAAGCCGTTGATCTGGTGAAATTGGAGGTGGTGTTTTCTATCCGTTCCGCAACTGAATTCTCTGCAAGTCTGGAAAACATAAAGCAAAAAGATCCCGACTTTTCAGCCGTATACCGAAGTGGACGAAAGTACTGCGAGAAGCAGCTGGGAGCCACCGAACAGGTTTATGACGCCCTGCAGGAATTCACAAAAAACACTTAGTTTAGGGCGAGTTATATCGACCTGCCATGAACAACCGCGTATTTAAAATTTCACTTACCGCAGCCTTAGCCGGCTTCCTCTTTGGTTTTGACACCGTCGTCATCAGTGGTGCAAACCTGCCCATAAAAGAACTCTGGGACACCTCCCCTCTTTTTCACGGTGTGTTCATCATGTCTATGGCCCTTTGGGGAACTGTTGTCGGATCTTTGGCCGGTGGGATTCCCTGTGATCGCTTAGGTCGCAAGAAGACCCTTTTTTGGATCGGAGTGCTTTATCTCGCTTCAGCCTTGGGTTCTGCTCTGGCCCCCGACCCGTATCTCTTTTCTTTCTTCCGCTTTATCGGCGGAGTCGGTGTTGGAGCCTCGTCGGTAGCGGCACCGGTTTACATTTCTGAAATCGCAACGGCAAAAAACCGGGGTCGACTGGGCGCTATGTACCAGTTCAATATTGTTTTCGGAATCTTTATCGCCTTTATCTCGAATTACTTACTCAAAGGAGTTGGCGGAGAAAATGACTGGCGCTGGATGCTTGGAGTAGAAGCTATCCCTGCCCTGGCCTATTGCTTTATGGTGCTGCGTATTCCCAACAGTCCACGCTGGCTCATCCTCAAGAAAAATGATGCTGCAGGGGCGCAAGCAGTATTAGCCAACATCGCATCACCAGAAGAAGCAGAACAAAAGGTGGCGGAGATTCAGGAAGCCGCCAACCGGGAGGTACTCAGTAAAAAAACGTCCTCCAAGCTGTTCTCTGCTCAATACAAAAAACCTTTACTCTTGGCCTTTTTACTGGCCTTCTTCAATCAACTTTCCGGGATCAATTTCGTGCTGTATTACGCCCCTGAAATATTGGAACGCGCCGGACTGGCCGCTAAAGATTCCCTCTTCAGCTCCATCTCTATTGGAATTGTCAACCTGGTCTTTACACTCTTGGGCATTCGCCTGATTGATCAGCTTGGCCGGCGTCAATTGATGAAGATTGGTTCTTGGGGGTATATTATCAGTTTGGCCATGGTGGCTTGGTGCTTTTACAGCGGCGCATCGTCCAATTTATTACTCACCTTTATCCTGGTCTTTATAGCCGCACATGCTGTAGGACAAGGCGCTGTGATCTGGGTGTTTATTTCTGAAATCTTCCCCAACCGGGTGCGCTCCTACGGTCAATCCTGGGGAACGGGCACGCACTGGGTATTCGCGGCAGCCATTACCCTGATAACTCCACTATTCTTAGATGCAGACAAGGGCATTTTTAAGGACAATCCCTGGCCCATCTTTGTCTTCTTTGCGGTGATGATGGTATTTCAACTGCTTTTTGTGCTGTTCATGATGCCCGAAACCAAAGGAGTGTCTCTGGAGCAAATGGAAGAGCAGCTTTAGCTTCCTTCTATCGCATATTCCTGACATCTAGTCGAATAGATTCGAAGGAAGCCTCTGAGGTCTCGCCTGAAATCCTTACATTGAAGAAAAATAACCACCATGTCGGAACAAACTTCTTTTGGTACCAATATGCTCAATGCGGTATTGCGGCTTATGGTCTTTGTACTGCTTCTTATTCTCGCTGCGGTCGTTATCAGCGTCGGGATGAATTTCTTAGGCCTCCTTCCGGAGTCCTAAATCACTGCATTCTGGTGTAGTAATAGCGAAATCGGTTAAACACCTTCCTGGAGGGTTCAGATTGTAGCACGGGCAACAAGACAAAGCGATCAGGGCCAATTTCTTCAATAACGGCCTGAATTTGCCCCGCCTCCTGCAGGCGCATTTCGAACCTTTTTCTGAGTTTATTGTATTTCCATATCCCTCGAACAACCGTGGAGTCGGACTTTAAGAGGGTGTAGGTTTTGTTGTGGTAAAACACAAAACGGTCCTTGATGGCTTCAACACCCTGAATCTTCAATCCATCCACTTCTCCATGAGACATCTGCCATTCCTGACAGAGTAAATTGATCAAGTCGTATTCAGACCCAAAAGTGCTCTGCCCTTTAACCGGAGTGACAAGGGTAGCAAAGAGAACAAAAAGCAGCGAGGAGTACAGTTTGCGCATAGGCCTTCAATTTCCTCTAAGTTAAGCATTTAGAGCAAACGAAAGACGTCAGAAAAGAGGGAGTCCCCAGGAAAGAAATTTCGGTCTACTGCTTCAGTATACGGTAAGTGGTTTTGACCGAATTGTCTAGTTGCAAAAAATACAACCCTGCGGGCAACTCATCCACGACCAAGTCAAATCGTTTTTCCCTGCAATACACCTCACTCGTTTTCACGACTTGGCCGGCTGTATTGAACAACTGGTACTTCACCCAGCCATCCGGAGCGTTCGCAAAGACGGTCGTTTCTGAAAGCACGGGATTCGGAAAGACATAACCCAAATCCGTGGGCAATAAGAAGCGACTAAAC
>CAZLGZ010000270.1:0-3077 GCA_964558965.1 uncultured Flavobacteriaceae bacterium | reverse complement strand
CAGTGTACCCTCGCTGACTTCTCGTGTCCCGTATTGGTTGTCAGGAACATAGCAGTGGTACTCGTTATTGACCCAAATGCGCTGGTCCTGCCAGTTCTCTTCATTGAAGGTTTCAAAATCATCGAAAAAGTCGGTTTCCCAGACCGAGCTGGGCTCGTCGGGAATCTTTTCTTCTTTTTTCATGCGGTTGCAGCTGATGGTTAAAATAGAAAGGAAAAGAAGCGGAAAATAAGCTTTCATGTGGTCGGGTTCTGGTTTTCTAAAGGTAGAAAATAACCCGAATCAGCCACCATTTATCATTCGCAATTGTTGCGAACGGGATACCCGTATTCGTATTCGATGACGGTCTGCTCTCCGTTTTCTTTGTAACAGATTTCCTTGCCGTGTTTCTTCGGGCCAGCATACCCGCAACTGTAGGTCAATTTTCCATTGACATACTGTTCAAAATACACTTGCCTGCCTTCAGCGTCGAAAGAGGTAATGCGGTATTTGTTCTTCTTTTTGTGGTAGTAGTAGATCTTTTGGAAGGCCCAGGGGTTCTCAGCCTGGTAAAGCGTTTTGAACATGGGTTTGACCTCTTTGGTCTTGTAGTAGACCACCTCTGACTGAATGATCCCATCCTGGTAGTACTGTTGCAAAGAGGGGAGGTCATTTTTGCGCTTGGATTCAAGCATTCCGGTGAAGCGCTCTCCGCCTTCTTCTAAGTAGGCGATGTCTTGGTCGAGGTACACCTTTTTGACTCTAAGCGTGTCTTGGGCGTATAATTGAATACCACCCATAAGAAGGAGGGCGGAAAAAATCATTTTCATAGTCGGTGAGTGTTCTACTTTATTCGACTGACAAACAGCTTGCACGAATATAAATGATGAACCAGAGGCCCAGATCAAATCCGCGAAAATCTCCTCCAGAATGACACTTTGTCGGCAAAATCAAACCGTTAAACGAGCTAGAAACCACTTCTAGCTTTCGGATGGTTGCTCGACCTTGAGTAATTTGAAATACCAGTACCCAACCATAATAAGACCCCCAAGGGCGATTTCCAATGCCAATACGGGTGCGGAGAAAAGGTATTCTTGAAGAAACCCAAGTATGGAGGACAAAACCTTATACGCCAGATACAAAAGCGCAAACACCAGCGCCATGTATTTAGGATTGGCGTTTTGTGCGACGATTGAACGCACAATTGGGGTAATGAATACTTCGGCGGCTCCCAGTAAGACCAATCCAATGATAACAAGTAGAAAGCTTCCTCCCGCGCCCTGTTCTGGCATGAAATAGAAAAGAGTAAAGGAGGCTGCAGCAAAAACGTACCCCAAGAGTATCTTTATGTAGGAAAAGAGTTGGATCACCCGCCAAGCGAAATAGGCCAAGAGCGACAAAACCAAGGCTGTATTGACCAAAAGACCACTTGAGAACCCTGAAAAAACAGAACTAAACTCCTGATTGTAATTCACGGATAAATCCATAATCCAGGGGTAGCCGATGTCATAAGCTCCCCAGAAAACGCAGTACATGATGATGGCTACAACAATAGTCGATTTTGAATACTGGACTTCTTTTTTGGCTATTTGTTCGGCAGAAGGCCTCTCTTTTATTAGAAGAAGGGGGACAAGTGAAAAAGTAAGTAAGGCTGCTCCAAGCAGAAAGGTATATTGAAAATGACCACTAAACCATCCCATTCCTAAACCGATCGTTCCCAGAAATCCACCGGCGCTGGTGGCAAAATGAAGCAGGGTGAAGCCGGCATCCGCTTTATCGGGATCCTCTTGAAAAGACTTTCCCAATCCTGCGTCCAGATTGGGCCGGTAAAGACCGGACCCGAAGACCAGTAATCCCAATCCAATATATAGGCCTAAAGTTTGGGGTATGCTCAAAATGGCTGCCCCAGCGATTTGCATCACTATCCCAAGAAGTGAAGCTTTTCGAGTTCCAACGGCAAAATCACCCAATAGAGCACCCAGGACCTGCGTTAGAACAAGCGCCCCGCCGAAATAACCGTACATCATGGCGACATCGAAATCCCCCATCTCAAAGGGGCCACTGATCATGTACAACACAATCATGGACCGTATGCCATAAAATCCGGCGCTTTCAAAGAATCGGGAAAGGGCATATAGATAAGAATTCTTTACAATAGAATAAGGCATTTTTCTGGTTTTTGGTCAATGGGTTTCGCTGGAAAAGTACAACACTTTCTACACCATTGAGAATAAGATTGACACGAAATACGAGAATACCGCTCTTGTTGATTGCATACTTCTCTATCTTCACAGTATCAACCAACCCAATTATGAACACTTCTTCTTCGGATTTTAAGCCGGTAGTGGCTTCGGATCGCATCAATTCACTTGACATCATACGCGGATTTGCCGTTCTGGGCATTCTGTTGATGAATATTACTGGTTTTGGTTTGCCTTGGGCTTATGCCGACCCCACCATATCGGGAGGCTCGGAAGGTTTGAATCTTAAGGTCTGGATCATGAACGGTCTCTTCTTCGAAGGGACTATGCGCGGCCTTTTTACCTTGCTTTACGGGGCCGGAGTAATTCTTTTAACAGATCGCTTACAAAAGCGTGAAGCGGGAATAGAAACAGCCGACATTTATTACCGCAGGGTCCTATGGCTGTTACTATTTGGACTGTTTCACGCCTACATCCTATTGTGGGATGGAGAAATCTTATACCACTATGCGCTATTTGGTTTAATGCTTTTTCCATTCCGCAATACTAAACCCAAAACCCTGGTCATTTTGGCTGTCGTTTTGATGGGTGTTGGTACCCTGCTCGAGGTGTCCGAATACCAAGAGAAGAAGGAAATGGTTGAAAAGGGAATGGCTGTAGAGCTTCTCGAAAAGAAAGGAGATTCCTTGAGTAAGGACCAAAAAGGGGAACTCGAAGCTTATCAAAATTTCAAGAAAAAGCCTCCTCAGGAGAAATTGGAGGAGATTACAGAAGGATTGAGAGGATCTTATGTGGATGCCTTCTGGACTAAGGTTCCTGAAACCAAATGGATGCAGACCTCTTTCATATACCGCTACGGTGCCTGGGATCTTCTGGCCATGATGTTTATCGGAATGG
>CAZLGZ010000269.1:0-3083 GCA_964558965.1 uncultured Flavobacteriaceae bacterium | reverse complement strand
CGCCACCTTTTCAATTATCCCCTGAATTTGTTGAATTTCAGGACTTTCGCCAATCATTTTGTAATTACGGCTGACCTTTTTCTTCAAGATCTTATTTTCCTGAACCAAAACCTTCCGATCCAAAGCATTGCGAACAGTGGTCAATAAGCGATTCAGGTCTGGGGGTTTGGAGATGTAGTCAAAGGCTCCGAGACGCATCGCATTCACCGCCGTATCAAGATCTCCGTGTCCAGAAATCATGATGAAGGGAATTTCAGGTTTTTCCTTACGGCTGGCTTCCAGGACCTCAATCCCATCCATTTTAGGCATCTTGATATCACAGAGGACCAAATCAAAATCCTCTTTTTTAACCATCGCCAAACCGGCCGCTCCATCTTCGGCTTCAAATACTTTGTACTGGGAGTTTTCTTCCCCTAATATTTTGACCAGTACACGTCGTATACTGGATTCATCTTCAATAACTAGAATTCTCGACATAATCCAAATTTAACTCCTTCTGGGTTAAAACAGGCTGAGCTTAACACCACTTTTAAAGTAGAAGCTCATTTGGTTGTTCAGGGTAAGTAAATTGTTGCGTTGGCGGTCCCTTAAAATCGCGTTCTGGATCAATGTAGTCCCTCCAATGGTGTAGAACTTGAGGCGGTCTCCGATCTGGTATTCGTAACCGGCACCCACAATAAGGGCCGAAAGAGAATTCCGGGAGGCAATCTCGCCGTTTCCGAGATCCAAATCGTTTTGAATATTCAGGAAGTACCCGTCCAGTTTTGTTTCGACAAAAATGGATTGTTGCGGGCGGATCCAGTGGCGTATTTCCATCTTGGGGACTCCTAAAGTAAAGGACCAATTCGGGTGGAAGCGTCGGGTGTAATTGACCAAGGGTAAAGGTACAGGCAATCCACTGGTGCTGTTAAAAGTCAAGCCGAGAATAAGCCGAAAAGGCTTTTCTATTTTATTCTGTTCTTTCCACAGCGTTGCTGTCGCATTCAAAAAGAAATCTCTGGCCTGTATCCCTTCCTGAAAATTCGAAGCCAGCCTTGGAGTCAAAATCCCAATAAACTTCCACTTTTCATTCCAGTCAGTCAGGTAGCCCAGGTTCAAATCAATGATCGAAAATTTTTCGATCGCAGCGGTCGAAAAATCCAATTCATTGCCGTAATCAAAATGCAGTCGGTTGTACTCTAAACCCGCGAAGAGAACATTGGTCGAATCTAAAAAAATGGGCACATTGGCGAGGGCTTTAATTCGGGTGGTTCGCACCCCACTCTCATTCGAAGGCATTTGGAGGTACTCCAATCGCAAAAGGTCCGTACTTTGAGCCATACAGGAGGCCATCGCCCATAAAAGGCAAGAGCACAGAACGGTAGACCGAAAAGTAATCATGGATGCAATAGGTTTCCTCATGGATTCGAAGGGCTGGATGAATTCCCTTCCGTAGAAAACAAATGCACGTCTCTTTGTGGAAAAGGAATACGAATACCCGCCGAATTAAAACGCTCATTTATCGCAAATCGCATACGGCTCTTTAAGCGAGGAACCTGAAAACTATCGTTGATATAAAATTGCAAGGTGAAGAGCAAGGCAGAATCTCCGAAATCCTCAAAAATTACAAAGGGCTCCGGATTTTGCAATACCCCGCTTTGGTCTTCGGCAACCGAGTTCAGAATCTCTTCGACCTTCTCTACATCACTCCCGTAAGCAACACCAATCGAAATACTCTCTCTGGTGGTTCGGTGGTTTTGGGTGTAGTTAAAAACAGTATCGGTAATAAACTTGTGGTTGGGAATGATAACGACCTTGTCATCACGGGTAATCGCACGAGTTGTTCTCAGTTTGATTTCGAAAACCTTCCCGACTTTCTGATCAACTTCCACCACATCGCCCACATTAACGCTCTTGTCTACGATGATAAGTATTCCTGCCAGAATATCCTGAAATAATATCTGCAGAGCAAGACCCAAACCAACCAATAAGGCTGCAGAAGCGGTAAGAATAACGGTCACATTGATCCCCGCAGCGTTTAAGGTTAAGAGGATCACCGTGAGGTAGATGATGTAATCGGTGAATTTGAAGACACTGATGAATTTCAGTTTGTCTTCTTCGTTCATCTTCCGAGTCAGTAATCGTCTCAACCACTTGAGCAAGATGCGGGTGGCTACATAAACGCCGATCACCAATAGAATAAGCCCTATGGTGAGGTGAATTTCTTTCTCTCCTACATTAAAGTGAAAGCCCCAATTCAAAACGTCTTGAATCTTTCCCCAGATGTCCCTTTCAAAAAAGCTGCGAAGTTCCTCCATTACACTGTCAAAGTAATTAATATTTGAGCCACTTCCATAACTCTTTATAGGTTGGTTTCTTGCCGTACATCAAAATTCCCACCCGGTAAATTTTTGCTGCGAGCCAGACAATGGCCAAAAAAGTCAGGATCAGCAAGAGGATGGAAACCACCAATTGCCAAACCGGGACGCCGTTCTCACCGATTCCGGCCGGCAGTCGCATCAACATGACGATGGGCGAAGTCAACGGAAAGAGGGAGAAGCCTACCGCTATAGGCCCGTGAGGATTACTGAATACCGAGAAGAAGCCCACATAAATGGCCAACATCAAGGGCAAAATAATTGGAAATATAAACTGCTGAGTGTCTGTTTCGTTATCGACGGCCGCACCAATAGCTGCGTAAATCGAACTGTAAATCAAATAGCCCAACACAAAATACAGGAGGAAGAAGAAAAGCAGGCTGACCCAAGGGATGCGTAAAACTTCCTTTCCTATAATGCGAACCCGCTCAAACACCTCAGGCGAAAGATCCGATGACATGCCCGCAGAAACAGCAGACATATTGGAGCGGTCGACCAAAATACTGGGGTCAATCCCAAAAACCAACAAGGCGATGACCAGTAAAATTGTGGCCGAAACAATCCAAATGGCAAACTGAGTAACCCCGGCCAGGGAGGTGCCAATAATCTTCCCCAACATCAGCTGAAAAGGTTTCACTGAAGAAATGATCACTTCGATAATGCGGCTGGTTTTCTCTTCGATCACCGAGCGCATGACGAACCCACCGTAAATGATAATGAACATCA
>CAZLGZ010000268.1:0-3099 GCA_964558965.1 uncultured Flavobacteriaceae bacterium | reverse complement strand
AAATAGGTCTTACCTAAACCAAGATAGGTGAGACCGATACGATCCGGTCGACCATTCATAAAATCAATTAGTTCCAAATTTTTGCGGTAGTATTTCTGTGCCTTCGCAATGGAGTCCTGTTGCAAAAGACTTTCTGCCAGGGTTGAATGGACAAAGCTTATCCAAAGTTCATCTTTCTGCTCCTGAAAGTAAGCGAGTGCGTTTTTGGAATAAGTCTTTGCCTCTTCAAGATGACCTAATTTCCAATTGGCGAAACCTAAATTGGCAATGATGCATTGTTCTAAGTGCTCATAGCTAAAAACACCATCATTCCCCGGTTGACTACGGTGAATTTTTAAGGCTTTATCTAGGTATATTTTGGCGTATTCGTGATTCTCCAACAAGGTGAATATCACGCCAATATTCATGTGATAATGCGATAGAAAACTAGAGTGATCTGGGGCTTGGGATTTATCAATGCCGCTTTGGAAGAACGAATAAGCCATTTCGTAGTTTTGCTCTCGAAAGGCGGCCACAGCTTGGTTGTTGATTGCATTAAAAACCAAATCCATTCGTCCCGCTTCGTACGCCAGCTCTTCAGCTTCTTTACTTTCTTCAATAGCTTTTGCATAAAAGTTACTTCCATTCATGGATGCGATTCGTCCTTTTTGTATAAGAACAGCCGCTCTTCCAACCGTATAATTGAGTGCACGACTTAAGGAATCGGCCCGTACAATGGATTGTCTAGTCAGTGCGCTGTCCGATACAATGCCATACTTCGCGATTTCAATTAAGAGATTGACTTCCGTAGTGTCTGGAAGATAATTGGGTTTACTTTGAAGTTGTTTGTAATCTCGAATGAGGGAATCCAGAACGGTTCTTTGGGCCAAAAGCCCCGAGCTAAAAAGAAGAGCTATAAACAGTAAGTAAAATGTTCTTTTAAGCATAGTTAGCTTTTAAAGAGGAGTTCTACTAAAGTACCCTCCCCGGTGTTTTGAATATTAATTGATCCTTTATTGAGGTGCATCAACTTTTGGCAAATGGTCAATCCAATACCCAGGCCAGTTTCCCCAGAAGTGCCTCTACGGGATTTTAGTTTTCCCTGTTTTCTGAATTGTTCGATTTGTTCCTTACTGATGCCAATACCTTCGTCTTCAATAGATAGGATTTTTGTTGATTCTGATTCTGACCATTTTAGTCGAATTGCACGATTTTTTGAACTGAATTTTATCGCATTAATCAAAAGGTTATTCAAGATGATTTCGAGGTGGACTGGATCCGCCATCAGCATAGCTCTTGGTTCCGAGCTAAAAGAAATACTCAGGTTTTTTTTGGCGGCTACTTCATATACGGCTGTAATGCATCGCGGTATGAGATCTTCTACCATAATGAGTTCTTTGTTTGGCTTGGCATCCTGGAGTTGATCCTGTACCCAGTGCATCATGTTATTCAGGGTTTCTTTGCTGTAGAAAACGCGACGCTGAAGACTACTAAGATGACTGTCCAGAAAATCCCGGTCTTGCACCGGTTCCTGATAAAGCATCATGAGTTCTTGCATGGTCGACAAAGGTGATCGAAGATCATGACCTAAAATGGTAAACAATTGGTCTTTTTCTTGATTAATGCGGTCCAATTCAAGCGCTTCTTTTTGATACTGCCGATAGGCCCGAAAAAAGAAAATACTAAGCCCCAGTCCTGTGATGCAGACGGCTACCCAGAACCAGACTAGTACTTTTTTACTTCTGGCTTCTTCTACTGCTCGACCTTCCGCACGCGCCAAGCGGGTCTTTTCGTTCTCCTTGGTTTGCAACATGGCAATCTGTTTGCTCATGATTGATTTCTGCAAATTCATATAGCGGCTCTGGTATTTTTCAAAATACAGTTGAGCACTGTCCATTTGCCCTGTTTTGTTATAAAGGAGAGCAATTAGTTTATAGAGTTCATCTGAAGTATTGAGCAGGCCCTGCCCTTGATCAATTGCCAAGGCCTTTTGTGCAAACTGCAGACTGCTTGTGATCTTATTTTGCCTGTATGCGCTTTCCGCAAGGCCAGCGTATGTGGTCACTCGATTGGGCTCATTGAGGGAATCGGTGATGGACAAAGCTTTGTTATAGGCTTCATCCGCTAGTTCTGGTTTTTCTTTGAGAAGATAAAGGTCACCCATTTGATTCCAGTAGTCACTGTGTTCTCGGGCAAACCCTACTCGATTTTCTATCAAAGATCGCGCTTGTTCTAGATAGGAGAAAGCACTATCGGTTTGGTTTTGTAAAAGGTATACTTCCGCTATTTTCAGTTTGTGAGAAAGGGTGAAATTCTTTGAAGACATGGCCGCAACGGAAGGCTCGGCGTCTTTATAATGAATCAATGCCTCTTTGTAATTCTTATTATTCAGAAAGAGCAACCCAAGATTGACATGAAAGGCGTACATGTGACGATGGCTATTCATACTTTCCGCCAATTTCAGACCTCTGTAATAATTTAGAAAAGCGGAATCTACCTGCTGCAATTCCCGGTAGGCTATACCTTTTGTATTTCGAGCCCGAAGGACCATTTTGTTCAAATCAAGAATTTTAGCCTTTTGCTCAGATATTTTGGCGAGTTGAATCGCTTCTCTTTGTTTGCCATCAAGGAGTTTGGTCAGGGCCAAGGCGTAGTTTCCATAGGCAATTCCCTTTTGGTAATTAATCTTTTCTGAAAGGGAGATGGTTCTAATCGCTAAATTCCGGGCCGAATCTCTATTCTCTCGTCCTAAACCAAAGGAGATTTCGTAAAGGGTATTGATGTAGGTTGTATCGGTCTCGCTAAATCCTGGTGCATTTTGAATTCGGGTGAGCTGAGCCGCCAAACTATCTGGATCCATTCGCTGCCCAATAAGAGTGGAGGGGAGGAGGAACAAAAAAATTAGGCTCGTATAAAACCAATGTGGTTTTTTCATAAAGCTAAGCTGGCTCAGATCAGAAAATTAAATATTTTTTCAGAAAGGAAGCTCAGAGATTTCGGTAGAATCATCTGATAAAGAAGTTTGCCGTAAACTGAAAAAAAAGTAACTTTGCCATCCGATTTTAAATGGTGGTTGTAGCTCAGTTGGTTAGAGCGCTGGATTGTGGTTCCAGAGGTCGT
>CAZLGZ010000267.1:0-3112 GCA_964558965.1 uncultured Flavobacteriaceae bacterium | reverse complement strand
TGAAGCGTTCGCTGCTGTTACCGTACCGTCTTTGGTGAAGGCGGGGCGAAGGGCAGGAATCTTTTCCATGCGAACATTCTTGAATTCTTCATCTTCAGCAACCACAATCGGCTCTCCTCTGCGCTGAGGGACTTCTACAGGAACGACTTCGCCTGCAAAGTTTCCTCCGCTCCAGGCCGCAGCTGAACGCTCGTAGGACTGAACGGCAAAGGCATCCTGGTCTTCGCGGCTAAACCCGTGCTCCGTGGCACAGAGGTCTGCACAAACACCCATGGCGTTACCGTCATAGACATCGACCAGTCCGTCGCGCTGCATTCCGTCTTGTGCGGTCGCTGGGCCGAATTTAAGGCCTTGGCGCATGTGCATATAGTGAGGAATCTGGCTCATGTTTTCCATTCCTCCGGCCACGACGATGTCGGCGTCACCCAAGGCGATGGCCTGAGCGGCCTGCATGATGGTTTTCATTCCTGAAGAGCAAACCTTATTTACGGTTGTACAGGGAACGGTATCTGGAATTCCGGCATAAAGAGCTGCTTGACGGGCAGGGGCTTGGCCGGTTCCGGCTTGCACCACATGACCCATTAGAACTTCTTGAACTTCTTCCGGAGAAAGGTTGATTTTTTCGAGTGCTCCCTTGATCGCGGTTGCACCTAATTTTGGGGCAGGAACGCTGGATAGAGCTCCCATAAAACTACCGATTGGGGTACGTACGGCAGAAACGATTACGACTTCCTTCATGCTTAATCTCAGTTATCTCGCGAAATTACTAATTTTAGCCCTTGTTTGCCCATGGCTAGACCACTTGATTTTATTTACCGGCACCAATCCCTGCTCTACAAGATCTTCTTGTATTTGATAGCAGTGATCCTCATTGTATGGATGTTTCCAGGTGGGGGGAAGTTCAAGTACGATTTCAGCAAGGGTAGGCCCTGGCAGTACGAAAACCTCTATGCCCCCTTCGACTTTTCGCTAAAGAAGAGCCAGGCCGAAATCGACGCAGAGCTTTCCGAAATTGATTCCGCTCGGGTCTACTACTACCGCTATAACGAAGAGATCTACGAAGAGGTCATTTCGAACTACAGCATTCAGTTCGAGGGGCAATTTCAGTTTGAGGATTTAAGCCTGAGCCAAACCAAGAAATTATTCGAAACCGGAGATGATGCGATTCACCGCCTGTACACCAACGGAATCTTTCCGGACAGGGCACGGGGCCGCAACATCAGCTTGCTGCGCGAAAACACCTCGCGTCCGCTCGATCCGGAGTACCTGATCACCGAAGAGGACCTGCCCTTGGCTTTGGACCGTTATTTGGCCGAATTGCCTTCGAACCAGATCAAGCAGAAGCTCTCTCAGTTCATTTTAGGCCTTCTGCAGCCCAATGCCAGCCTGGATGATGAATTAACCGACAATTCCTTTAAAGAGGCCATGGATCAGTTCTCCTACACCCGGGGGACGATCTACGATGGAGAGTTTATCATCGCAAAGGGAACTGTCGTCGAAGACCGAGAATTCCGCATATTGCAGTCCCTGAAGGACGAATACGAATCCGAGCTTTTTGAAGGCGACAACTCTTACCTGATCCTAATGGGGTACAGCATCCTGGTGGCCTTGGCCCTGATGATGCTGTTTTTATTCCTGCAGCGGTACCGCCCGGAGGTCTTTGCCGACAACAACAAGATCAGCTTTATCCTCTTCAACATCCTGCTCATGGTGTTTATCACCACCATGGTCGTGAAGAATTTTACCTCGAACGAGGCCTGGGTATACGCGGTGCCTCTTTGTATACTTCCGCTGATTCTTAAGAACTTTTTTGATGCACGTTTAGGGCTGTTCACCCACGTCATCACCTTATTGATTTTGGGCTTTGTGGTGCCCAATAGCTTTGAGTACATCTTCTTGCAAATCACAGCGGGGATTGTCACTATACTCGGGGTTAGCCAACTCTATAAACGAACCAACCTCTTTATTGCAGTAGGACAGATCACCCTGATCTACTTTATTGGCTACTTTGCCTTCCACAGTATTCACGAGGCTTCTTTAGAGGGCCTTAAGTGGCAGGTGTTTGCCATCTTCCTCCTTAACGGGATGATCACCTTGTTTGCGCAGCCGCTGATCTACTTGTACGAGAAGATCTTTGGGTTGGTTTCGGATATTTCTTTGCTGGAGCTTTCAGATACGAATTCGACACTGCTGAAGCAGCTTTCCGATAAAGCGCCAGGTACCTTCCACCACTCTTTGCAGGTAGCGAATCTGGCGGAGGCGGCCGCTAACGAAATCGGAGCCAATTCTCTTTTGGTCAGGGTAGGGGCCTTGTACCACGATATCGGGAAGATGACCCGCCCGACCTTCTACACCGAGAACCAGGTGACCAATGTGAATCCCCACGATGATTTGCCGCCGAAAGAAAGCGCCAAGATCATTTTGGATCACGTCTTGAATGGCATCGAAATCGCGCGTAAGAACAACCTGCCGGATCGTGTAATCGATTTTATTCGAACTCACCACGGAACCTCTCTGGTCTACTATTTTTACAAGAAGCAGAAAGACTTAGATCCCGATACCGAGGAGGCGGATTTCCGCTATCCTGGTCCCATTCCGTTTTCTAAAGAAACCGCCATTCTGATGATGAGTGATGCCGTAGAAGCCGCTTCCAAGAGTTTGAAGTCGCCTACCTTCAGTATCATCGATGACTTTGTCGAAAAGATTGTCAAGGGGCAAATGGAGGCTGATCAGTTTTTGAATGCCAACATCACCTTCAAAGAAATCGAAGCCGTGAAGAAGGTGCTCAAGCAAAAACTCATCAATATCTACCACTTAAGGGTGGAGTATCCGGAGTAGAACCCCCTCGTTTAGAAGCACTTCTGAATCCCTTAAATTAATTTGAACAAAACAGTTGTTTTCTACAAACTGAAAAACTATTTTTGCGTCCGCAATTTTGAGTACACGAAGAGCGGAAACCTGGAGAGGTGCCAGAGTGGTAATGGAGCAGATTGCTAATCTGTCAGCTCGTAAGGGCTGCCCGGGTTCGAATCCCGGTCTCTCCGCAAAGTTCAAAATAGTGTACGGGGTGTAGCGTAGCCCGGTTATCGCGCCTGCTTTGGGAGCAGGAGGT
>CAZLGZ010000266.1:0-3130 GCA_964558965.1 uncultured Flavobacteriaceae bacterium | reverse complement strand
CTATACAACGTCTGGAGTCAGAAATCGAAAAGGCCAAATCACCGGACAGACAGTTTCTTAAAAGCATACTAGCCGATTTGTACTGGCAGTACTACGAAAAAAACCGATGGAGATTTCAGAACAGGACGGCTACGGCAGAACAGGTCAACACCGATTTTAGAACCTGGGATTTGAGGCAACTCACCCAAAGAGTGCATCAACTCTATCAAGGCAGTTTGGAAGAAGGAGAACTCCTTAAATCCAAGACGGTCCTGGATTACGCCTCCATCTTGGACCGGGTACCGGGAAGTCAAAAATACCGACCTTCTGTATATGATTTCCTCGCTCACCGGGCCCTGGAATTTTATAGTAGGGAAGAAAGCGGCTTGACCCAACCCGCTGACCAATTTCGGTTCGACAACCCATTGGTCTTTGCCTCCAACAAAGCCTTTATCGCTTGGGACTTACCCTCGGAATCCCCCCTTCAGTTTTCTAAAGAAGCCCTGCGATTGTACCAAAAGCTGACCCAATTGCATTTGAAGAACCCAAAAGCCCTCTCGGCCTTGACCGTGATGAGGCTGAACTATGCGCAAAAAAAAAGCAGTCTTCCAACGAGTGAATCCCTTTTCGAGGAGGCGCTAAAACAACAAATTGCTTCTTTCTCAGGCAACACCAAAGCTCCTTTTGAATTGAAATTAGCGAACCTCTACCTCGAGCAAGCCGATCGCTATCAACCTAAAAAGAAGGAGAAATTCCGTTATCACCGAAAAAAAGCCCTTGAACTGGCCAAAAACATACAACTTAATTACGCCGAGACAGAAGAAGTGATTTGGGCTGCCCAAATGCAAAAGAGTATAGAGTCACCTAAATTAGAATTACGGGCCGAAAAATACCTACCCCAAGAAAAGGCGGGAAGAATCCGAGTGAAGTACCGCAACGTAACGAGCCTCCACATGAAGGCTCTAAAGGTTCGAGACAAGGATTTTGAAATCCTGGAGAACATGAATAAAGACTCTCTTCGCCTGGAGTATATAAAGAAGCTCGAGCTCCAAGAGGAATGGATCGCCCCCTTAGCCGCTCAAAATGACTATCAGCAACACGAAACGGAAATCCTCATGCCTGCCCTCCCCGGCGGGCAGTACCTTATTTTGGCTACCCTGGAATCCGAACATGAACTCGGAAAGCCATATAGCCTAAGCTTTATTCAATACACAGACTTGGTTTTGGTACGCACCCGACTCAGCGGCTTCACTCAATATGAAGTACTGGACCGCAATAATGGGAAACCGATTGCTGGTGCTCGTATCAATCTGAGGTCCAATGCAAAAAGATATAAACTCAACCGAAACCTGGTTACCAACAACAAGGGGAATGCTGTCTATAAAACTCCAGATTATTACCCCCGGGTCACCGCAACTGTGGAAACCGAAGATGACCGGGCCATCTTTGGTCGACTCCACCTCTACCGCGATTGGGAAGAGGACGATCAAACCCCAAAAGAAACGCAAGCCCGGGCCTTTGTCTTTACAGACCGGAGTATTTACCGACCGGGCCAAACCCTCTACTTCAAGGTTATTGCTATGGCTTATGATAGCCGAAAGCCAAATGATCCCCGTCTTGTAACAAACGAAAGCCTTAAAATCACTTTGACTGGCCCGAACAGTAAAAAGGTAAATGAGCAAATAATCGAGCTTAATGACTTTGGTTCTTTGGCGGGAAAATTCAGCATTCCTTCTACCGGATTGACCGGTCGATATCGAATCTTAATCGAAAAAGCTTCCGATGGTGAGGTTTTTGGAAAGGACAATTTTGCAGGATTAAATACCGCATACAATTCCTTTTCAGTCGAAGAGTACAAAAGAGCCAAGTTCGAAACCTCTTTTGAAACGATAACCCAGTCCTATAAGGTCAACGACAGCGTACTTGTTGAAGGAAAAGCCACTGCCTATTCTGGCAGTAGGGTTACGGAAGCCAAGGTGAGTTACCGCGTTGTTCGTAAACCTCAATACCCGAGGTGGTACCGTTGGTACTACCCGGACCTCTCTACGAACAGTACAGAAATTGCCCAAGGCGAGACGACCACGGACGAAAAAGGGCAATACAACATTAGGTTCAAGGCAATCCCAGACGCAGAGACAGATCCATCTGGTCTTCCCGTTTTCAACTACACCGTTTATGCTGATGTGACGGACATCAATGGGGAAACCCGAAGTACGAGTGCGAATGTCAAAGTAGGATATCACAGCTTATTGCTCGACCTCAACATCCCGAATGAGTTTGAACGCAAAAACAAAAAGGTTAATGCAAGCTTGAGCACTAAAAACTTAAATGGCGAGGATATTTCGGCTTTAGGAACCCTAGAAATCTACAAGCTGAAAGCTCCATCCCAAGTGCTACGAGAGCGGCCCTGGCCTGTTCCAGAAATCCCTGGATTTGAAGAGGCCGAATTCAGGGCCCTCTTTCCGCACGACGCCTTTTCGGAGCAGGAAGTCGATATAAAATTGTGGCCAAAAGAAAAACTCCTTTGGAAGAAGTCCTTTGATTCTTCTTCGGACAAAGAACTGGCATTGGGCAATCTACGCAAATGGCCTCTTGGTCGCTATGTCGCAGTCCTAAAAAGCAAGGATTCAGAAGGCAAAGAAGTGAAGGACGAGCAATTCTTTAACCTCTTTGAAAAAGAAGAACCAGAAATTGCTGATCAACAGGCATTTTACTTTAAAATCAATCAAAGCAGTTATGCCCCTGGCGAAGAAGTTAAGCTTCAAATCGGCACCGCTTTGGAAAACCTTTATGTGATTCTTGAAGTGGAAAAGAACCATAAAATTATAGAGAGGCGAAGCGTTCAGCTCAACAAGGAAGTAAAGGAATTCAGCTTTGCTGTCGGTCAAGAAGACCTAGGGGGCTTCAACATTCGTTACCACTGGAGTGGAATGAACTCCTTTGATTCTGGGGCGGCTTTTATCTATGTTCCTTATCCCGAACACAAACTGGAAATTTCTACCCAAAGCTTTCGGGTTAAGATGCAGCCAGTCACCCCTGAAAAATGGTCCTTTCAAATTAAAAATCACCAGAAGGAGGGTGCTTAGTACGAACTCTTGGCTTCCATGTACGACGCTTCCTTAGACTTATTCAGGAGTCATAGTTGGCAAAG
>CAZLGZ010000265.1:0-3143 GCA_964558965.1 uncultured Flavobacteriaceae bacterium | reverse complement strand
GCCGATACACCGCTTCGGATGATCGAACCGGGCTTTGATATGTCGGTTCGCCACGACCCAAAAGAAACGGGGTCGAAAGTGGATTACCCTCGAATGAAAGAAGGCGATCTGGACGCGATCTTCTTTGCGGCCTTTGTCGCTCAGGATATCCGGGATGATGACGGGCACAGCCGAGCAAAAGCCCTTTGCCTGCAAATGATCGACAGTATTGTCGCTTCCACCAGCCGCAATTCCGATATCGTTGGTTTGGCCCTTAATCCTGAAGATGCTTATGCTTTGGAAGATGAAGGAAAGAGAGCGATCTACATTGGCATAGAAAACGGTTACCCCATTGGGAATGACCTTTCTAACGTTGAACTCTATTACAACAAAGGAGTACGTTACATCACTTTGGTACACTCCTCCAACAACGATATTGCTGACTCGGCAACGGATTCTGAAGGACCAGAACACGGAGGCTTGAGTACTTTCGGTGAGGAAGTCGTCAAAGAGATGAATCGTTTGGGCATTATGGTCGACGTTTCTCACGGAAATGACAGCCTGTTTTACGATACGGTTAAGCTGTCTAAAGCCCCTATTATTGCGAGTCACTCCAATGCGCGTTCCGTTACGGATCACCGCCGGAACATGACAGACGAAATGCTCAAGCTCATGGCTGATAATGGAGGGGTTGTTCAACTGACCATGCTAGCGGATTATCTCCGTGAAGCCCCACCCAATGTAGAACGCGATTCTGCAATGGCCGCTTTAAGAGCCAATATGAAGCCAATTGGCGAGATGACGGACGAGGAACGCGATGCGCTACGCCAGGCTTTTAGAGACATCAACGAAAAATACCCTGCGCCCCCAGCGACAGTGGAGCACGTTGTTGACCATATTGACCATATCGTCAAAGTGGCTGGTATTGACCATGTTGGAATTGGATGTGATTTTGACGGAGGGGGTGGAATACAAGGAGTTTTTGACGCCAGTGAAGTCATGAATATCACCATCGAACTGGTCAAACGCGGTTATAGTGAAGAGCAAATCGAAAAAATTTGGGGAGGTAACCTGATTCGTGTTTTCAAAGAAGTTCAGGCCTACGCCAAAGAAAATGCTCAAAGCTAATCCGTGATCAGAACGTTCCTTCTTTTTACTGCCCTTGTAACAACGCAATTGTGCTTGGCGCACCCTCTGCGCTTGTCGCTTTGCGAGATTGAATGGGACGAAAAGAAGAATAAAATAACCGTTAATCTTCGACTGTTTTTGACGGACGTCAATGAAGCCTTGGTCTTTGATCCCAACAGTAAGGAATTGGCTTTCTGTCAGCCCAATGAGGCGGGAAACGCAGAATCACTCTTGCTAAATTATCTGGATCGCTTTTTCTATATCAAGACCAATAATCAGAAGCAAAAACTAAAAATCCAGCGAAAAAAACTCGCGGGAGAAGGAGAAGATACCGCCTTGTGGCTCTATTTTGAATTGGATCAACCTGAGTCGTTGAAATCCCTTGAAATTAAGAATGCTGTTTTTACGGATCTTTTTTTTGATCAAAACAATATTGTTTACGTCCATGTAAGGGGAAAATCCAAAAGCCTTATGTTGAGTAAAAAAACACCAGTTCATCACCTAAAGTACTAGCATGGATACCTTTTGGTTCTACGTAAAATTTGGCTTTGATCATATTTCTGATTTGGCTGGTTATGACCACATTTTGTTTTTGGTGGTGCTCTGTGCTGTTTACCGCATTGAACAATGGCGCAAGATATTATGGTTGGTCACGGCCTTTACCATTGGTCACAGCATTACGCTGTTCTTGGTGCTTACGGATATCCTGCGCATACCCTCTAATGTGATCTCTGTACTGATTCCGATGACCATTCTCATTACGGCCTTTAGCAATGTCCTTGGGAGTCAGGTCAGTCAGTTAGCAGCCCAAAGCTCCATGAAACGGAATTACTTTATGGCCTTGTTCTTCGGTTTGATTCACGGGATGGATTTTTCGAACTCTCTACGTAGCCTTCTGATGGGATCATCCAACCTCTTAGAGCCTCTCTTAGGATTTAATATTGGTATTGAATTGGGACAATTGCTCATTGTTTTGATCATCACCGGTCTATCGTTTCTGTTTTTAAACATCATCCGCGTGAAGCACCGAGAATGGAATTTATTTATTTCAGGAGCTGCGGCAGGAATGGCCTTGATCTCCATTGCAGAAAACCTCTAAGGGCCCACTGGATTATGAAAGATTGCCTATGAAACTCTCCAGAGCGCAGTACCTAAAAGCGCGGGATTTTATCCTGACCAATGCCCGCATGATTGAACGCCGACTATTCCATTACCACTTTGAAGGCGATCCTGCACAAGGCGTTTTTCATGCCGTTTACGCTTACCGCAATCGCGATGGAGGTTTTGGTCACGGGATGGAGCCCGATACAGCCTCTCCAGAAAGTCAACCCTTGTTTTCTGTCATGGCTTTGGAAACCATAGAAGAAGTAGGATTGTTAAACAAGGAACTTTTACTTTCGGACTTCATGCCTTACTTCGAAGAGGTAACAACGGATAAGGGAGGAGTACCCTGGATGTTCAGGCCCACTTCTTCCTACCCTTGTGCGGACCATTTTAAAACGGTTAAAGAATGGGCCGCCTTAAGTACCACGGCTCCACTTCTTGGCATGCTTTATAAGTACGAAGTTGACATTCCCTGGATGAAAACCGCAGATCAATTTGTTTGGCAAGAACTGGATCGCCTTCAGGAAAAACACCTTTTTTGCCACCTCTGCACCCCTCGTCGATTACAATTTCTCCAGTTTCATCCGGACCGCAATCGGGCCGAAAAAGAACTAAAGAAGTACAAAGATTGGCTCCAGACCAGCGAAATCATCTGCGATGATTATGCAGACGAAGGATGGGGCCTCTACGGAAAGCCTCATCGCTTGTATTTTGCACCGCATCCTGATGATGTATTGTCGGATTCTTTCACAACCTCTGATATCGCAAGGGATCTGAACGCTCTAATTCAGAAACAAAAACCGGACGGACGATGGGATACCTGGTACGGATTGAGCGAAGGAATGAAGCTGGAATGGGCCGGTATACAAACCTTGTGGACTTTAAAAACCCTCAAGGCCTACGACCGTATCGAATTCTAGATAATTCTATTT
>CAZLGZ010000264.1:0-3153 GCA_964558965.1 uncultured Flavobacteriaceae bacterium | reverse complement strand
CCGTCTTCAAATTTCCCTCTCCCAATTGCAGTTCAGCATGCTTCAGCCAAGGGAATATGGTTTTTATGAAGGTTAGGTTTTGTTCTATCAACTTTCTCCCATACCCGGATTTAATACCCGATGGGTCAGCGAGATTAGTACGATAAAACCAAAAAAGTATTTTAGTGCTGCTGATTTAGCCGGGTCGTATAAGCTTTGGCATCACCAACATCAAATCCATCCGGTGGAGGGAGGAGTTGAAGTCAGAGATATTGTTCATTACGCCTTGCCAATGGGCTTCTTAGGTAAGCTCGCACAGAGTCTATTTATCAAGAAGCAACTCTTGCAAACCTTCCGCTACAGAG
Organism: uncultured Flavobacteriaceae bacterium; assembly: GCA_964558965.1. Taxonomy (GTDB): domain Bacteria; phylum Bacteroidota; class Bacteroidia; order Flavobacteriales; family Flavobacteriaceae; genus Aureicoccus. The sequence continues at coordinate 2,809 of CAZLGZ010000264.1, read as the reverse complement.
AAGACAAAATGATCGGCTTTTTTGGATCCCTTGCAGGACATAAAAGTCATTTAACCATACAACCCTTAAAAAGAAATGGCTAAGAAACACCTCATTATTGGCGGTTCCTACGGAATTGGAGCAGCACTGGTTGAACTCCTTCCAAAAGAGGACGAAATTTTCATCGCTTCACGGACAAATGAATCGCACACGGCAGATAACATCACCCATCTTCCCTTTGATGTATTGACAGACGATGTTGCTTTTCTGGCATTACCCGCAGAAATTGACAGCTTGGTTTACTGTCCTGGCTCAATCAATTTAAAACCATTTAAAATGTTATCGGTTGATCATTTTAAGGAAGAAATGGAACTGAACTTTTTCGGGCTTGTTCGAACCGTTAAAGGAGTCATTGACCGGATGAAAGAAGGCTCCAGTATGGTCTTCTTTTCTACAGTAGCCGTCCAGACCGGAATGCCCTTTCACAGCAGCATTGCTTCCTCTAAAGGGGCTATTGAAGGATTCGTGAGGTCCATGGCAGCCGAATACGCTCCCAAAATCAGGGTCAATGCCATCGCCCCTTCCCTGGTCGACACCCCCTTGGCTGCGCGACTTTTGAATAACGACAAAAAAAGAGAGATGATGGCTGAACGACACCCTTTGAAAAGAGTTGGTGAAGCCAACGATATTGCACAAATGACAGCCTTCTTGCTCAATGACAACAGCAGTTGGATAACAGGCCAAGTTTTTGGTGTTGATGGAGGAAAATCAAGCTTAAGCGTTTAAGAACACGTTATACATGAAAGAGAAGGTTCGTCTGTTTTGGTTCCGTAGAGACTTGCGTTGGGAAGATAACGTTGCCTTATACCACGCTCTCAACGATCAGGTTCCCGTTCTTCCCTTGTTTATTTTTGACCCCCAAATCCTCAATGAATTACCTGAGGATGATGCCCGGGTCAGTTTTATCTATGAGACCCTGCAGTCCATGCGGAAGGAGATTAAGCAAACGACGTCCTCAGACATCGCTCTTTACTACGGGAACCCTATCGAGGTTTTCGCCAAACTCATGAAGGAATTCGAAATAGAATCCCTGTACTTTAATCACGATTACGAACCTTACGCTTTGAAGCGAGACCAGGAGGTGGCCGATTTAATGGAAAAGAACGGTGCTATCTGTCGATCGTTCAAGGATCAGGTTATTTTCGAAAAGGACGAGGTCGTTAAAAAAGACGGCGGGGCTTATGTGGTGTATACCCCCTATAAAAACCGTTGGCTTGAGTTGCTCAATCCTTCACTTCATTTACTTGAATACAAAACCACTCCTTTATTGGGTAGCTTGCGTCCTACCCAAGATGCGCCTCATGTAACGCTGAAAGAAATGGGGTTCACTCCTTCTCCAATTCGTGTACCCGCTTACCGTCTCACCCGGGAACTGATCCAGGATTACGAGGCAAAACGAAACTTTCCAGCCAAGAGTGAAGGCACCTCACAACTGGGTCCGTACCTGAGATTTGGGCAAGTTTCAGTGCGTAAAATCGTAGAGAGAGCACGTACAGAAAACAACTTCACCTTTCTCCAAGAATTGATCTGGAGAGAGTTCTTTATGCAGATTCTTTGGCATTTTCCGCATACGGTCACCCAATCCTTCAAACCGGCTTATGATCGTATCCCCTGGCGTAATAACAAGGAGGAATTCGAACTGTGGAAATCAGGCCAAACGGGCTTTCCACTGATTGATGCTGGAATGAGACAACTCAATGCTACGGGCTATATGCACAACAGGGTCCGTATGCTTGTTGCCAGCTTTTTATGTAAACATTTACTGATTGATTGGCGTTGGGGTGAAGCTTATTTCGCAGAAAAACTCCTCGATTATGAACAAGCCAGTAATATAGGTAACTGGCAATGGTCTGCAGGAAGCGGTGTCGACGCCGCCCCCTACTTCCGAATCTTCAATCCTACCACCCAGATTCAAAAGTTTGATAAGGCCTTGGAATACATTTCTACCTGGGTACCAGAATTTCAGGAACTGACTTACTCAAGTCCTGTGGTTGATCACAAAGCCGCGAGAGAACGTTGCCTCTCGGTCTACAAAACGGCTTTAGACAACGCTTAGGTCAACAGCGAATTCATTTTTGTACTTTTAGGTTGATCCACAAGAAAACAAAATGAAAACAACCAAAATCGCACTTCTAGTCGTGGCCGTAATGGGGGTAAGCACCCTGAGCGCCCAACGAATGAGTAAAAACAAGAAAGCGCTCATCGCTTCTGTTGAAAAACATCAATCCGCTCTGGTTTCCTTGAGCGACTCCATCTGGGCCTTGGCCGAGACCGCCTTTAACGAAGCGGAATCCTCTCGAATATTGGCAGACTATGCCGAAAAGAATGGGTTTCAGGTTGAACGGGGTGTGGCGGGAATGCCTACCGCTTTTGTCGCTACCTACGGCAGTGGCAAACCGGTGATCAGCGTATTGGGGGAGTTTGATGCTTTACCTGGTATTTCTCAAAAAGCCCAGCCCACTAAAGAAGCGCTCAATGAAGGAGCCGCCGGTCACGGTTGTGGTCACAATTTATTCGGCGCAGGAAGTCTCGGTGCCGCGATCGCCATTAAAGAACTCATCGAAGCGGGTAAAATCTCGGGAACGGTAAAATTTATGGGAACACCTGCTGAAGAAAAGTTCTTCGGCAAAATTTGGATGGTGGAAGCCGGACTTTGGGATGATGTCGACGTGAATATCAGTTGGCATCCTTCGGCTAAAACCGAAGCCGACGTACAGAGCTCCTTGGCCCTGGTCGATTTTAAAGTCGAATTTTATGGGCAGGCTGCTCA
>CAZLGZ010000263.1:0-3166 GCA_964558965.1 uncultured Flavobacteriaceae bacterium | reverse complement strand
GATTCAGGAATCGGTAAGAGTTCTTTTGTTCGCGCAGGGGTTATGCACCGCATGTTGGAGGAGGAAGTGATGGGCTATTCCGAGCACATTCCACTCATCCTCCGCCCAGGAGAGCAGCCTCTGACCAACCTCAAGTACCAACTGAGACGTCACGCGGGAATTCACGATCAGGAATTATCAGCAAAAAACTTTGAAGGAGCTAAATTGCTCTTGTTCATCGACCACCTCGAAGAACTCTATACCCAAGGCCATACGGAGGAGTCGGCCAAAGAAAAGGAGGCTTTTATTCGCTTGATGAATGAGCTCGCCTCTCATCCAGACCTGAATATACTCCTGTTCTTGACTTACCGCAGTGATTTTGCGGAGACCTTAGCTCAGCACGCTTTTGTCGGCCAACACGCCACGGAATTCTACCCCAAGAGCTTTGACTTTAAGAAGAACAACGCTCAGTGGGAACAAAGCATTACCGAGATCATTACCGCACCTGCCGAAAAGCACGGGGTGAGCCTAGAATCAGAACTGGTCAGCAGTTTGATTCAGGAACTCGAAGACCTCGATGGATGCCTGCCTATTCTACAAATGACTTTATACCAGCTCTGGGATCCCAAAGTGATCAAGGATCACCAGATCAAGTATTCTGAACTACTGAAGCTTTCGCGAGGTAAAGGGATGATTGGTTTGTTGCAGAACCACGCCAACTCCGTCGCCTCAAAAATCACTAAAAAGGGCAAGGACAAGGTTCGCGAAAACATTCTTAAAAGCATGCTACTCAACCTGGTCGAGGTCAGTGACGAGCACGGTGATCTCAAGCGCATGCTTTCCAAGAAAAAACTATTTGAAAAACTGGACCACTATCCAGCCATGGATGTGGAGCAGGTTTTTGAAGAACTCGTCAGCCAAAAGAGTCGTCTCCTTTTAGTGACTGGAAGAGAAAGCAACTGCGATCCTCTAGAAGGGACGGAAACAGGTTCTTGTGTCACCTTGGTACACGAGGAGCTGATCAGTAAATGGCCGAAACTGCAGCAGTGGGTTGAAGAAAGACGCGATGCCCTAAAACTTCAAAAGCGACTGATCAGAGATGTCCGGGATTACGAAGAAAAGAAAGGTGGTCTTTACAGGGGAAAACGCCTTCGGAATGCGGTGCTTTGGCAACAAAAGAACAAGGATTTCTACGATCATTCTATCAAGCGCTTTTTGCACAAGAGTAAGGTGAGTCAACTCTTTATTTTTTCGATTCCATTTCTGCTGGGAATCTTGGTGACACTTTTTTACTTCTTGGCATTTAAGCCCTACATCCAAAAGGAGCAGTTCCTGGACAATGTAGTGAATGCCCGCCCCGAAATGCTTAAAAACTTTTTGAAGGTCAAAGCGAGTCTACAGGAGCCCCAAACCCTGAGTCTGGCCAGTGGAACCCTGGAAGAACTCAACAGCCAATACTCTCTGAAGTACAACATCCCGCTAAAGCAAAACCTGAGGTACTTCGCCAATGTAAAAGGCCTTGAGCTCATGAACAACCCGCGAATCGAGCATTTTAATCAGGTTAGGGCGGAAATGGCAAAACAAACCGAATTCGCCACCCTCAAGAACAATTTAAAAGAGCTGTCGCTGGTTCACCTAAACAAGCTTTCTTCTTTGGATGGAATCAAGGAACTGGACAACTTGAGTATACTGGAATTGAGAAGAAACCTACGTCTAAATTTCTTGGACTCTATTGATTTGCCTAGAGGTTTAGAGTTCCTCAACATTGAAGACAACGATGGACTCAGCGCAATGCCTTCTCTAGCGAACATGGAAGAATTGAAGGGGTTACGGTTTGTAGGGAATGATGCCTATCAAAATTTTGATGTTAGTCTGCCCACTGCACTAGACAGTATGGTAATCTCTGGAAATAGCCTTCTTGAGAGTGTTCAAGGCCTTGAACGATCTCCTAATCTCACAAAACTGACCATTGATTACAACGATAACCTGAAAACGATTCAAGGTTTGAATGGGCTTAAAAAAATGAGTTTTCTGGCCATTACAGAGAATCCGGTAATCAAAAAGCTTGAAGACATTGACAGCCTTTCTTCTCTTTTAACCTTAAAGATTGGTTTAGCTGAACTCGCTTACCTACCTGCTTTACCGAGTAGTATTGAAACTCTTTACCTCAATGGAAATCGCAGTCTAAAAAATGCATATCTCTATCGGCTTGAAAACTTGATAAATGCGGAGATCGACAAAAACACGGTATTAGAATCCGTCACTCTTCCGCAATCTGTACAATCCGCACAGATTATCAACAACAGTAGCCTGGTAGACATCAAGATTCCCTATGGTGGAAGGGGCCTTAAGCGATTAATCTTGAGCAACAACCGCAATCTCGAAAACCTACCTGACCTGGGGAACCGTTGGAGAATCAACTACCTCAGACTTGATTCCATGCCCAAGTTCAAGGCTTTAGGACCACTGGCTCGGTTTGGCACGAACTACCTTGATTCTTTGGAAATAAGCCAATTGGGAGACGAGTGGTTCCTGAAAGGAAATAGCTTCGACAATATTGCTTCACTTCAAAAATTAAAGTACCTAAAAGTCAATGGCCCCTACTTCAAATACGACTTTAATTTGGTTACAGAAGAAGGAAGAAAATTCAAATCTCTTGAAGAGCTTATTATTCATGGCCATAATGACAACTTACCTGGTAATTGGACAGGCCCCAGCTTCTCGGGTATTCCGACCCTAAAATCCTTGACGCTAAAAGACAACGGGAAGTGGATCGACCTAGGATCTATTCAACTAGAAAATCTGGAGCAACTGACCATTTCAAATAACGCCCGAATTCGAGAAGTCCCCAAACTGGAAATGCTCAGTAAACTCAAAGAATTGACTCTGACGAATAATGAGCGCCTACGCGCAATTCCTTCCTTATTAGAGAACAAGCAACTCCACTTTTTGGAGCTCAGGAATAACATGAACATCAAGGACTACCGTCAGATTTCAAAATTGACCAGCTTAGACACTTTGATTTTGGCGGGGAACGACTTGCATTTGCGGGATGTCAACTTCCTGGACGGAATGCCTTCCTTGAAGAAACTGGCCTTGATTGAAAACAAAAGTCTTGAAGATATTTCAGGTTTGATGAATCTTTCCGAATTGACGCACCTTCAAATAAGTAATAACCCCAAACTAT
>CAZLGZ010000262.1:0-3212 GCA_964558965.1 uncultured Flavobacteriaceae bacterium | reverse complement strand
CAAAGACCTTTATTTCTTAGGAAAAGTACTGGACCGTAAATACCGCATCCTGCGTATTACCTACAACATCTTTATGGTGGGAATGATTGTCACGGTGATTGCCTTTGGTGTAGCTTTCCGCTTCTTTGGTCCGGATCGTTTAGCGCTTTAAGCCCGCTTAATCCAGTTCCAACTCCTGCATCAAATCGGCATAGGTGTAGGTCTGCTCTTCCCCTTTGTCTTTCTTGTAAAGGATTTCGGCGCGGATCGCTTTTAGTCCAGAAACTCCTTGTAAACCTTGGAGCTCCAGAATTTCGATTTTGTCCGTAAAGTAGCCCTTAGCCTTCAGGAAATGGATATACCGCAGGTACTCTCGCTCGTCCTTCTTCTGGGAGTAGACAATAGAGAGTTTTCCTTTTTGGGTCAATCGCTCTCGGGTCCCCTTGATCAGGGCCTTATCAATACGCTTCTTGATGATCTCATAGCGGGCGTTATAGGTCCCGTCTACATCAAAACGCTTCTCATCCATGCGAAAACGAATGGCCAAAGAGGTGCTGTATACCAACATCAGAGAGGCAACATCCAACTTGACCGGCAGATCCGGTTTTAAGGCGTAGTGTGCATTCTCCATTTCGACCATCACCTGCAACTGCCATAAGCGCAGATTACTGAGGTAGATCGGATCGAATTTTTTGCTTTGCGAAATCGAGCTTCCAATGTAGAGGTTGTGCTCTACCCCGTCTGTCTTGTAACGCTCGTAATAGTGCGGAAACATTTGCTGTGCTTCCTCCTGCTTCTTATCGAGTAAGGACGCAAGCTTGCGGTTGATCCGCGTCACACTTTGATCGTAATTGCGGCGATGATCGTAATACGACTCTGTCGAATCATCGATATGACTGTGGTAGGTCTCAATGGCCTGGGTCAGGGCCGCATCTTGCCCCATCAAGTGTTCAAAAACCGGATTGATTTCTTCCTTGACAAAGTCGGCAATGGCCTGCTCGCTGTTGGTCAGCAAGTTTTCGCTTATTTCTTCCAAATAGCTTCCCACGCGGAATTGAAGTTCCTCGTAAATCGGCAACTGAAGGGTTTTGATGGCGAAAGACAGAATGGTCTTTATTTCAGATAGCTGAATCACCAAATCCCGTTGGACCGCAATATTTCTTTGTTTAGAGGAATCCTTGATATCAATCTGCCCGTAGAGCGGGTAAACATCCTTAAAAGAAATCTCTTCAAAGACTGGATTATTCCCCTGTTGCTGCTGCTCCATAAAGCGCTTGGCCTCTTCTTTGAAGCGCCAAAAGACCGAATCGTGCACCGTGGTACATTCGTGCTGGATAATAGCATCAATTCGGTTTTCTTCCTCTTCGATGGAACGAAGTACGGCAGAAACAATAAAGGGCATTACGTCATCCAATTTGATGGCGTTGATGCTGTTGAGTTCATTGGTTTTGGTCGATACGATCTCCAAAACCCCTAAGAGCTTTCCGCCATCGGCAATAGGCGCGAGGATGGCGCTCTTGAATCCCTGTTCGTAAAGGGATTTATAGGGCTCCAATTTCTCGGACTTCTCGTAGGATTTCTTCAGGTTTGATATGGCGTAATACGACATATCACCAAGGATTTTATCGGCCGAATACTCACAGAGCATGTCGTCACAGTACTGCTTCTCTTTTCCGTTGAGAATATAACTGTCCATGCCTTTTCCATAAATGCGGAAAAAACGGTTGCTCTCTTCTTCGTATCCGGTAAAGCCTACCTGAATGTTGGGTAGGTTGAACAGGGAGCGGAAGGTTTCCTGGAAACCATCCATAAAGTCTTCGTTATCTCTCTTTTTACCGCCAATTAAGGTGGATTTGATCTCCGAAATCGAATGCTCAGCCGTCACGTCGAACATATTGGAAATCACAAAACCCTTCCCGATAAAACTGTTGGGCGGGATTTTCTTCTTCCAAAGCTCCAGGTCCTCAAAGTTTTCGAGCAGCTCGTCCAGATCTTTCTTGCCTAACTTTTTGGCTTTCTTGGTCGGAATGACCTCCATAAAGTCCGCGTTGTACAAAATGCGATAGTGCTTCATCACACCATCCGCATTCGGGATGCTGTAGAACATCGGTCTTTTAAAATCGATATTGAAACCGTAGTAGAAATTCAAGATCACCACCGATTGAATGATGTAGTGCATGCCTTCCGGCATGTTCTGGATCTGCAGCTGGAACTCCGGTCCTGCCTCTCCGAGAATTTTCTCGAAGCGCTGGGTGCTGTTGAAGGTAATATCGTCAAAAGCAACGGCAGCTGTCTTGATCTCGTTCTGAGTCAATACGGGAGAGAAGGCTTCATTAAGGATCAAACGAATCAGACCCTTGTGTTTTTCGAGTAAACTGAGGTCCGAAAAACCTTCGCGCAACTCCGGATAAGGCTCAACCGCTTTCAGGACCCTGCGCGCGTATTTTGCTTGCAAAGGATCATCGCTTTTGGCCTTTTCGTCGTAGTGGGTGAGCCATTTATTAAAACTCACCAAATGTTGTAATGGAGATTCTCCTATAAACTTCGCTGCCATGGTGTACTTAGACGAATAAACGTACTTAAAGTTACAATTCTTACACCAGATCAATCGAGAAATGGCACCAACGGACAAAAACTCGGTTTAAGCACCTAAAAAACGGTAGATCGAAAATTTGAGACAATTAACAGCTCATTTACAGACTGGTGGCTCGGTTTTTGCTAATTTAGATTTAGTTCAAGGGAATTTGCGCGACTAAATTTACCCTTGTAAACTGCAACCGCTATGAAGAGAATCATTTTTAGCCTTCTTTTTCTTGCCAGCTTCGGAGCTGTTTTGGCCCAAGGAGACATTCCTACGACCAAACCTCTGGAGATCAACAAGAAGAAAAAATTGGATGCCCTGCCCTCCAGTTCAGGAACGGCTTTACGTATTCCTTCTGTCCTGGACGAAAAATTGGTCAAGGAGAAAAAAGGAGTTTCGATGTTGCCGCAGAAAAAACTCGTTCAGGCAGGTACCGGTATGAAGATCGATCCGAAGATTGCTCAAGGCGAAGGGGCCAAGAACAAGCCCACCGGCGATGTGTATCTCGGATACATCAAAACCAAGTCTAAATTTGTGGTGTTGCATTTACGTGACCACGGCCGTATTGATGGCGATCGGGTCATGACCATTCTCAACAAGGACATCATCGAATACAACAAGGTGTTGACCGGGTCCTTTAAGACCTTGAGAA
>CAZLGZ010000261.1:0-3222 GCA_964558965.1 uncultured Flavobacteriaceae bacterium | reverse complement strand
ATCCTTGGCTTTCTTAGTATAACTGGCATTCAAACGTCCTTCAGAGAAAGGATACTTCTGATGCCCATTGAGTATAAATACATTCTTCATGGGAATATCAATTTATTAGTTTCGCAAAGAAACTTATATTAGTTTATTTTTGATACCATAAAATGCGAGTAAGCGCTAATTTGTGGTAACCTCAGAGTAACTATGTCTAGAAAATACATTGATAACCCAAATGCCTGTACCCTGGTTCACACCATGAATACAATTGGCAACAAATGGAAACCAATTATTCTTTACCTATTATCCCAAGGTCCTTTGCGTTTTGGAATGTTGAATCTTTTGGTTCCAACGATATCCAAGAAGGTATTAAGCGCACAACTCAAGGAGCTCGAAAATGACGAACTAGTCTGCAGAACTGCTTACGCTGAAACACCACCGCGTGTGGAGTACGCCTTAACTCAGAAATCAAAAGGTTTACTTCCCATTTTAAAGGCACTTAGTGAATGGGCAGAAATCACCTATCCTGAAATCGATTTTGAGCAATGCCGAATAGCTGATCATCAGCTTAAAGAGGAATAAAAGCTCCTTAATGGCATCCTTTTTGTAGCCTCTGCCCGTATTTATATAAGAAGTGGTTACAAGACCTCTTCGTACATTTACTATCAAATATTTGAACATGAGAAACACCTTAACTATTTTATTCCTAATCGTAGCTACGGGTCTGAGTGCCCAGAGCATTTCTAAAAACGCCTTAGGACTTCGCTTGGGAGACAACGACGGCTTTGGGGGAGAGATCTCTTACCAAAGAGGCCTCAACGAGAACAACCGACTGGAATTTGACCTGGGCTGGAGAAATTCAGACAATGTCGATGCCTTTAAATTGGTTGGTCTCTACCAATGGGTGATGCCCTTGGACGGGAACTTCAATTGGTATGTTGGTGCTGGTGGTGGTGTCGGTTCTTTTGACGCAGGCGAAAATGACGGATCATTTATCGTTTTGGCCGGAGATATCGGTATCGAATACAACTTCGAAATTCCACTCCTTATCAGCCTGGATATGCGTCCAGAGCTTGGCTTTAACGACAACTATTCCGACGACCTGGATTTTGATATCGCCCTCGGGATTCGCTATCAATTCTAGAGCGCTAAAACAACTATTAAAAAAAAGGGCAAACGATGTTTGCCCTTTTTTGCTGAATTTCAATTACATTGATGCCCGATTACTTCATTAAGTACTCTTTTTACCCCACATCGCTTTTGAGGCGAAATAAAAGATCTTATTGGAATGGCACTACATGGAAAGAACACTGAAATAGGCGACTGGGAGGACTACGCAACTGCCCTGATTGCCGGAAAAATGCGCTCCGGTCGCTCACCGGAAGGAGAGTCCTCCTCTCTGTATTCCCTCATTCGATTTTGGCGATTTTTATTCATCGTCAGCCTGATACTCGTTGCTTACACCCTGATCACCATCATTTATGAATCCGCAACGGGTAAAAGTCTGATCGGACTTTTTTACGAACTCTTGGGGATGACAGCCGAAGAGCCCTTTGCCGTTCTCAACCCAGGAGAACTCGAAAGTTGGAAGACTTTTTACAGCGGGTATGGGGGTATGGCTCAGTGGATCGCAGGCTCTTTGGTGCTCGCCCATTTTTGGATTGGCAACATGATTCGCTCTTCTTTTGGAACGGTTTCACGCACCTGGCGCTTCATGAAATCCCATGCCGGAGATTTGAGTGAACGGGCACTTTCGGTTCCTGAAGCTTCTCAGATCGAAAAAGAAATTATGCTCAGCACTTCCTTCCGAGGTTTCTGGAAGAAAAAAGCAAATGGCTTCCCCCTTTCTCCTTTTGGATTGCGCCTCCTTATGACGCTTTTGTTTTCGGCCGTTTATGCAGGTCTAGCTTATATTGGGCTATTGACTAACCCCTTAATCCAGGCGGGACTTTAAACAAAAAAACCCCTGCAACTGCAGAGGTTTCTTGTACCTTGGGTGGGAATCGAACCCACACTCCCGAAAGAACTGGATTTTGAATCCAGCGCGTCTACCAATTCCGCCACCAAGGCTCGGGTAAATCCATTTTTTCTGAAATGGATGGCAAAGCTAAAAAAATATTCTAAAAGACAAGGTGCAAAAACTCTTCTTTATCCTTTTCTGGGCAAAATAATTGGTTAAATTTGCACCTCCTTAAAATTCACGCGCTTAGAAGCGAGAAAAAGAATAAGAAGATGCCATATCAAGTACCGGAACCGAAAATTTTTGCATGTACCCAGAGCCAGGCTTTGGGAGCAAAGATTGCTGAGTCTTACGGAACGGAATTGGGCAAGATTCGCTTTTCTCGTTACAGCGACGGAGAATTTCAGCCTTCTTTTGAAGAGTCCATTCGGGGAGCCCGCATTTTCATTATCGGCTCGACTAACCCGAGTTCTGAGAACCTGATGGAAATGTTGTTGATGTTGGATGCCGCCAAGCGCGCCTCTGCTCGTCACATTACCGCTGTGATGCCCTACTTCGGGTGGGCACGTCAAGACCGAAAGGACAAACCGCGTGTTCCTATTGCTGCTAAGTTGATTGCCAAAATGCTGGAAACAGCCGGAGCAACCCGCATCATCACCATGGATTTACACGCAGACCAAATTCAGGGCTTTTTCGAAAAACCGGTGGATCATTTGTTCGCTTCAACCCTCTTTCTTCCTTATGTAGAGAACCTGAAGCTGGACAATTTGTGCATTGCCTCTCCTGATATGGGAGGATCCAAAAGGGCTTATGCCTATTCCAAAGCCTTGGAATGCGATGTCGTGATTTGCTACAAACAGCGCGAAAAGGCCAATGTGGTGACCCACATGGAACTCATCGGAGATGTAAAAGGAAAAAACGTCATTCTGGTTGACGATATGGTGGATACAGCAGGGACGCTAACCAAAGCCGCTGATTTGATGATGGAGCGCGGAGCGGAAAGCGTACGTGCCATCACCACACACGGTTTATTGAGTGGGAGTGCTTACGATCGAATCGAAAAATCCCAACTCAAGGAGTTGATCATAACCGATTCCATCCCGACCACCCAAACCAGTAATAAAATCAAGATTTTGAGTTGTGCAGATTTATTTGCCGATGTGATGACCCGCGTTCACCACAACACCTCAATTTCTTCCAAATTTGTACTTTAATTTTTATACATAAAATGAAATCAATTACTATCAAAGGATCCCAAAGAGAAAGCGTGGGCAAGG
>CAZLGZ010000260.1:0-3255 GCA_964558965.1 uncultured Flavobacteriaceae bacterium | reverse complement strand
TCATTCATCAATATTTATTAGTTTAAGCTTCATGAAGAAATTCCTATTCGGTCTGCTCTCTTTAGTCGCTATAAACCTCAATTTTGCACAGGGCGAGTCTCCGCTAGACGCTTGGACAAAGGCCGTCAATGAGCGCAGTCTTCCTGCCTTATCCTCTCTTTACCAGGATAATGCCCTGATCGTATTTGATACAACAAGTATTATAAAGGGTTCTTTTAATGCCGGCACCTACTGGGAAGACAGTCATCAGAAAATAACCTCCCTCGTCTCTCTATTCAAGGTCAATGCCCGCGAGAGCAGAGGAATCTCCTATGAAATTGTTGAATTTAACCTCAGCAACAGGAAGAAATTCACTCAGCTACTGATTTGGCAACAAGAAGGAGTAACTCTCAAACGCCAACTGGAATACAGCTTGCGCAACCAAAACCACAACAGTAAAAAATCCGCCACTGAACTCGCTCTCCGAAGGGCTAAGTGGATTCAGCTCTGTAATCAACACAATGCTGGTCAATTGGTTGAAAACCTATACAGCGAGAACACCCTCTATTACAATCACAAACCCCTGGTCAAGGGCCGAAAAGCCGTGACTCAGGACTACGCCTACATGAATAATCCGGCCTACAGCTTAGAACTCAACCCGCTTTACATCGCCTATCCGGATGAAAATCACGCCATAGAAATTGGTCAGTGTACCGGTTCCTACGGGGGGAAGTATATCCTAGTCTGGGAAAAAGAAGCCGATGGAATTTGGCGTATAATTCTGGATTCAAATGTTTAGTAAATTATGAACAACCTCGTCAGCGTACAGTGGCTTAGGGCCCAACTCAAAGACCAAGACCTCGTTATTCTCGATGCCAGTTTGGCCCAAGAGAGTTCAGCCGGTATTCCTGGTGCAAAGTTCATGGAACTCAAGACAGCCTTTGCCTCGCGCGAAAGTGATTTACCCAACACCTTTCCGAGCGCAGAACAATTTGAAGACGAATGCCAAAAACTAGGGATCAATTCGAATTCCAAAATCGTGGTCTACGACCAAAAGGGTATTTTTTCGAGTCCTAGGGCCTGGTGGCTGTTCAAGACGTTCGGCCATGAGCAAGTCGCTGTGCTAGACGGTGGCTTACCGGAGTGGCTGAACCAAGGCTATTCAACCGCTGGTCTGAGCCATGAATCAACGGCAAAGGGCAACTTCAAAGCTGAGTTAAAGAAAGACCATATAAAGTTCTACGAGGATGTCCTGGAGAATACACAAGACCAGGCATTCACCATTGTAGACGCCCGTTCAAAGGGCCGTTTTGAGGGAACCGCACCCGAACCCCGTGAGGGCTTATTGAGCGGATGTATTCCTGCATCGGTCAGCTTGCCGTATACAGAGGTCTTACACAAGGGGCTTTACAAATCCCCAGAACAACTACGCCAGATATTTGAAGACCTAGACTTGTTCGATAAGAACTTGGTGTTTAGCTGTGGTTCAGGGATTTCGGCTTGTATTATCCTCCTCGCACGGGAACAAGTTCAACAAGGAGACCTCAACATCTACGATGGCTCGTGGACGGAATGGGCTATTCGTCAGGAACTTCTAAAAAAATAAGACTTTTGGCCGTTACGCACAGGATATCCCTCCTGAGCCCAAACCAGAATTCCCTCATCCATAATCGCCGTCTTTTTAAAGCCCATTTTACGCAGCTTAGTCACGACTTGTCCAGAAGCTGCATGTGGGCAGGCACACAAAAAGGAGTTGTTTTCATGGTAGTTGCGCTTGTCCTTTACAAGCTACTAAATTGAATACAAGTGGAAAATTTTCTCCTTATGGATGGTCTCTAATCGTTTACCTTTAAACCAATAATTACGGATAAGTTGAAAATACTCGTCTTTGGCGCATCGGGCTCGGGCACCACTACCTTAGGGAAAGCCATCGCAAAGGCATGGAATGCCGAACACCTGGATGCAGACGACTACTATTGGGAAAAGACCGACCCTCCCTTTCAAAAGAAGGTCCCGTTCGAAATAAGGAATCAAGCCCTTTGGGACGACTTTGATCGGTATCAAAAAGTCATTGTCAGCGGCTCCCTAGTTAGCTGGGGCGAAAAATGGACTGAGGTTTTTGATTTGGTTGTTTTTCTGCGCCTAGAGAATTCCATTCGCATGAATCGTCTACGCCTTCGGGAGGAAGAAAGACTCGGTGATAAACTCAAATGGGATCCAACAACCCGAGAACAATCCGAGGCCTTTCTCGATTGGGCCAATCAGTATGACGATCCAGCATTTGAAGGGCGTTCACTGCGCTTACATCAGCTCTGGGCAACAAAACTAAAGGCCCAAATTATAGAATTGAATAGCAGTAAACCTGTACGAGAACTGGTGGATCAATTAAAATACCATTGGGCTGATTCTGGTTATCTTTAGGGAAACCATAACCCATGTTTTTACAAATCATCCGTCTTAAATCTAAACTCGCAGAGGAGGAATTATTGAAAAGAGCCAAAGAGCGTGAACCCCATTTTCTGGCGATCCCAGGATTACTCCAAAAATATTACGTGCGTCTGGCCGAACCCGGCTCTTATGGGGGCGTTTACGTCTGGGATAGTCCTGAATCCATGCAGGCTTTTCGAGCAAGTGATTTGGCCAAGAGTATCCCGGGTGCCTATGAAATTACGGAACCACCAGCCATTGAAATGATGGATATCATGTTTAAGCTTCGGGATTAATTGGAACATATGAAACTCAATCAGATTACAGTACCTTCCCTTGATTTGGCCGTTGCTGTAGCCTTCTACCAAAAGCTGGGGCTAAAAATCATTGTTAATGCGCAACCCCATTATGCTCGTTTCGTCTGCCCCGATGGCGATTCCACCTTTTCTCTATCGAAAGTTGATGAACTGCCTTCAGGTCATGGCATCCATGTTTATTTTGAATGTGATCCCCTGGACGCCCAAGTAGAAGCCCTTAAAGCAAAGGAAATTTCGTTTGACCTCGATCCTACCGATCAACCCTGGAATTGGCGTGAAGCCCGATTAAAAGATCCAGACGGAAATCTCCTGATACTTTATTCGGCAGGTGAAAACCGATTGAATCCTCCTTGGCGAGTTCAAGAAGATTAGGAACCTCATGATCATTAGACCAGCACAAAACGAAAGTGAATTATCTGAAATCCTCACGCTACAGACGGCCAATCTTGGGTCGTCCCTCTCAGATCAATTAAAACAAAATCAAGGATTTGTTACGGTGAAGCACCGTTTGGAAGATCTGCAAGCTTTGCAT
>CAZLGZ010000259.1:0-3268 GCA_964558965.1 uncultured Flavobacteriaceae bacterium | reverse complement strand
GTAGTAGAGAATGACAAAAAGCAAAATGGCATTGTAGGCGATGACCCAATTGTCAATATAATCTGTTCGTCGAAAGAAGTTGTAGTGTACTTTCCAGAGGGCTACCAGAACAAAGAAGCTGACTCCAAAGCTCAGAAAACTCGCCACTTTACCTTTCATCAACAGGAAGCTTTGATCCAAATCCAGCGACACCACCATCAGCGTGGCAGCGAAAGCAAAGACCGCGTCAGAGAAACCTTCAACCCGGTTGGTGTTGTGTAAAAATTTCATGGCAGGAAGAATTTAGGGCTTACCTCAAAAAGGTCACCTTGTAGATTTTGCCATTGCGGACTTCGTAGATGGCTACGGCTTCAAAAGTGCGACCGTTTGCCGTCACTTCTTCTTGGTCAATCACCTTGTTCCCAAGGACCATACGGTTCACCAATTTGGCGTGAAGATCCGGTGTGCGGTCGAAGTAACCCTTGTAGTCTTTCCACATTTGTTCGCGATTACCAACGCTTAGTTGATCGGGAAAGGTGTAGAGTTTGATGTCATCGGAGTAGGTGTCCATAAAGGCTTCCAGGTCTTTTCTGTTGTAGGCATCCAATTGTGCCTGGACGACCACTTCCGGACTCGGTTCTCCGACAAAGGCAACATAATCGGTTCCTACGGCGATTCGACTGATGTTGACGACATCCTTAAAACTGGCCCAAGTACGGGCTTTTGGAGCATTGGCAAAGGGGTTCAATCGAATTAGCTTTTTACCGGAGCCATAGACGAGTTCTTTGGTCGGAAGCCAAGCGTAGTCTTCTACGGTCCCAAGCGGATAAAGGGGCTTGGCGTTGAAATTTTTTAAATCCAGGGAATAGAGTTCGTTTCCGCTTTGGCTTCGCGCAACATAAGAAACGCTCTTGCGATCGGGAAGAAATTGCAAACAGCGTCCAACGTTTTTGTGGAGTACGCGTTCCTCCATCGTCTCTCGGTTAAAGAGAACCAGATCCATGCGGTTATCGACCAGGACAGTGGTCAAAAGGCGATTGGTGTCTAGCCAGAGGTAATACCCGACTTTAACATCGGGGAGTAATTCGGTGTATTTTCCTGTTTCGGTTTCGTAGGCGTATAGCATTTGTAAGCCGGTGGTGTCCAAACGAACCGCGGAATAGTTCTTACTACCGGGCATCCGTTGTGGGGAGTACTCACTGCCTCCGGGTGTGTTACTGGCCCAGACCAGGCTTTCGGCCTTGATGTCATAAACCGCTATGTCGGTTTGGCCATTGCGGGTTGAGGCAAAAACCAATTCGTTATTAGAAGCAAAGAAGGGCTGATTGTCGTAACCGGGATTTTGCGAAATGTTCTTTACAGCGCTCCCTTGGGCCTTACCCGTCTCCCCATTCCAAGGGAGGATATAGAGTTCGGAATTGTTTTGCGCTGACAACATACTGCCGACGGCGAGTAGTCCGGGAAGAAGTAGTTTTTTAAACATGGGCCTGAGTAAAGTGTTTTAGCAATTCACGCACTTTTTTGGTGCCTTGAACAAAGTATTTGGCTTGTGTTTTTTGAAGACCAACCTTGACAGATACCGTTGATTCCGGGAGCGATTCAAACATGAATTCGTCTGTCCAGTCATCTCCGATAGCAAAGACAAAATCAAAGGTCTTTTCCCCTAATATACGCAATGAAGCCCGACCCTTGTTGACATTGCTGCTCTTGACCTCTACCACTTTATTTCCATTGAGTACACTGATTTCGTCATTGCCGATCAAGCTGCGCAACACGGTATTGAGTTCTGTGACCCGCTTTTCTCCAAAATCGGGATCGGTGTTGCGGTAGTGCCAGGCAAGGGAATAGTTCTTTTCTTCTATAAAGGATCCCGGTGTACGGTCGACAAAAGATTCCAATACAGGTTTGATGTTTTCCATCCACTCGTTTTTCACCTGTTCCATCATCTGGAAATCCTCCCCACCACGCGAAATCCAGACCCCGTGCTCAACAATCATATTGTAGCCCTTGTGTTGGAACCAGCGGCTAAAGGTGTCTTTGTCTCGTCCGCTAATTAAAAATAAAGTGGTTCCGGGTTGCTGGTGAAGACTGTCCAGGAGTTGATACAGCTCTTCATCCGGGGAGGCTTTTTGAGGGTCTTTGTGGAAGCCGGTGAGTGTTCCATCGTAATCGAGAAACAGCAGTCTTTTTTGGGCGCCTTGGTACTGTTCCAAAACAGTCGACTGTATGGCGGAGTCGAATTTTTGGGTAACCACTTGCTCTTGTTCCTCGCTCTTTTGGTTTTTGAGTACTGACATAAATTCTTGGGCCCAAACCTCTACGTTATAGCGTTCTAAGCGTTTCTGCAAGAACATATTACGTGCCATTTGTTCTTCCTTAGGCATTTCAAACGCCCGTTTCAGGGTGTCGGCCTGTTGCTCAAAATTATTGGGGTTGATGAGCAGGGCTTCGTTCATTTCGTAAGCGGATCCCGCCATTTCGCTGAGAATCAGAACACCGGTCTTATCGGTTCGGGTGGCGATGTACTCTTTGGCGACCAGGTTCATTCCATCTCTGAGAGGAGTGAGCCAGGCGATATCACAACTGGTGTAAAGGTCGATCAGGTTCTCGAAAGGCATGGAACGGTAGAAGTACCAGATAGGGGTCCAGTTAACGGTCGATAGCTCACCGTTAATTCGTCCCACCAATTCATCGATTTCCTTTTTGAGTAGCATGTACTGAGGTACGTTGGAGCGGGAGGGGACGGCCAGTATGATCAGGCGCATCTTTTCTTTGTACTCCGGGTATTTCCTCAAAAAGTATTCGAAGGCATTGATCCTTTTGGCGATACCTTTACTGTAGTCCAGGCGATCAATGGATAAAATGAGTTTGGTCCCTGGGGCAGATGCTTTGTGATCGTCCAGTTTTTTCTGCAAATCCGAGCGTTCTTTCCCTTTGAGTTGGTCATTTGCCACGGCCGCCTCGTGGAAGCGTTTATAGTCAATTCCCATCGGAAAGGAATCAACCTTGATAATGCGGTTGTCGAGGTAAATATCATTGAAGTGAACATCCAAAGAAAGCAAGCGTCGGACGGAGCTTAAAAAATGACGTTCATAATCGTAGGTGTGGAAGCCAATCAAATCGGAACCGAGTAAGCCCTGAAGCACTTCTTCCCTCCAAGGCATGGTTCTGAAGATTTCATAAGAAGGAAAAGGGATATGTAAGAAAAATCCTATTGTTGCTCCCGGATTTTTTTCTTTGACCATTTGAGGGACCAACATGAGCTGATAATCGTGTACCCAAATGATGT
>CAZLGZ010000258.1:2587-3273 GCA_964558965.1 uncultured Flavobacteriaceae bacterium | reverse complement strand
ACCGGACACGAGGAGCGCGCAGATGAACTCCTCTATCAGCTGAGTATTGAAACCTCATCCGAGACCAACTACGAATCCCACACCACCTTCATGGACATGATGGAGGAAGGGACGGTTTCTGTTGTGAATCTGCCCATGAATTCTCCGATGTCTGATTTCTCGCCGATCTTCTACCAAAAAGACCAGATGGTATTTTCTTCGTCAAGAGACAGTTCTTTCCTCGTGAGCAGAAAGTACAAATGGAACAACCAGCCTTACCTCGATTTGTATATCGGTAAACGCGATAGCATGGAACGGGATGTGGAAAACGTCAAAAAACTCTCGCCCGCCATCAACACAAAATACCACGAAGCCAGTGCAAGCTTCAGTCCCGACGGGCAAACCGTTTACTTTACGCGCAACAACTACAAGAAAAAATTGAGAAGAGATGACGATGGGGTAAACCACCTCACCCTCTTCCGATCAGTCAAGGAAAATGGCAAATGGTCCAAGCCTAAAGAACTTCCTTTTAACAGTAAAAACTACTCCACAGGACATCCTGCAGTAAGCCCTGACGGTAAGAAACTCTATTTTGTTTCGGATATGCCCGGTGGGCTCGGAGGCACCGATATTTATGTCGTCGACATTTACGAAGACGGAGAGTACAGCAAGCCTCGTAACCTGGGGACGGCTGTCAACTCTCGCCG
>CAZLGZ010000258.1:0-2577 GCA_964558965.1 uncultured Flavobacteriaceae bacterium | reverse complement strand
GAAATGTTCCCTTACGTTTCCGGAAATGTCCTTTACTTCTCTTCTAATCGTTCAGACGGTTATGGCGGTTTAGATGTTTACCAATCCAACTACCGCTATGGAGAGTTTGATTTGGCGGTGAACTTGGGAGAGCCGATCAACAGCCGACGAGACGACTTCTCTTTTATTATTGACGAGGAGAAAAAGAGCGGATACTTTGCTTCTAATCGCCCAGGCGGAAAGGGAAGCGATGACATCTACTCCTTTACCAATATGGTGGAACCGGCTCCGATTGCCGGGGTGATCAGTGGCCGTGTCATTGACCAGGAAACCGGTGAAATACTGATCGGTGCAGAAATCAGTTTGGTCAATGACCAAAACAGAATCATCCGTAAAGAGGTCAGTAATGAAGAAGGGGTTTTCCGCTTTGAAGACCTCGACCGTTACAGCAGCTTTACCATACAGACCTCCTTGGCTTCCTACAAAGAGTCTACGCAAGACGCCATTTGGGAAGTAAAGACCGAACAAACCTTGGCGATGGAGGTTCCGCTCGAAAAAGATCCTTACGTTCAAGAAGACTTCCTGGTGCAGGAAGATGGCGATCTCCGTCTTAAAAATGACCGCATTCTCTTTGCTTTTGACAGTTACCGCATCACCCGTGACTCCAAGGAGATACTGGACGAAATGGTACAGGTCTTCTTAGAGAACCCCGGGCTGGTCGTACGCATTGATTCACATACGGATTCAAGAGGAAGCAACCAGTACAACCAATGGCTCTCTGAGAAGCGTGCAGAGTCGACTAGAGACTATCTGCTCTCCCAAGGCGTGAACCCGGCTCAGATTGCCGATAGCGTTGGACATGGGGAGGATGATCCTCAGGCCAAATGTACCCAAGCGATGGAGCCCTGTGAAGAAAATCTGCACAAGCAGAACAGGCGATCCGTCTTTGAGATCGTGTCCTGGGATAGATTATACCAGTAAGTATTATTCGGAATCTAACCAGCGAACCGAGCGAATAACGGCTTCCAGTTCAAACATATAATCCCTTTTCTCCGTTTGAGGCGCAAAGACGAATCCTTCAAGCACTAGCTTGCGGTCATTCTCTTTGTCGTTCAGAATAAAGGTTACGTAAGGACCGGCCATGGGGTAATTGTGAATTTCCCAAATCCCCCTGACTTCCGCGGCCTTCTTTCCGCCTACTTCGGTTGGAAATACCGATGGCGCAAAGATCTGTTCCGTTTTCATATACGTCACCTTACCCGGCATATCTGGCCCTGGAATAAACTGCTTTCCTATAGAATCCCGCATGGCGATGATATCGCTCACAAAGGTAGAGTCTTGTGAAAAGCTGTTCGACGGCATGGTGTACACCAAGAGATTCATGGTTCCATTTTCTACCGGTCGGTCTATCCAAACGAATTGGTCCTCTTCCCTTCCGACCGCATAAATCGACGGCAAGGTGAGGTCAATACCAAACTTCTCTTGCAAGACCTTGGTTTTGCTCAAAGAGCGTTTAAACCTTTTTTGCGCTTCTTCCATCTCGTTATCTCGGAAAGACTTGATGGCTTCTTCCGCAATAGCGTCCAAACCGGCGATCATTTCGGCTTCTGTAGTGCCTTTCACCACAGCAACTCTTTGCGGTTTTGCATAAGCATCCGGGCTGATGTAACTCTGAGCAACCGAATCCTGGGTGACTAACAAAAGGGAACGGGCATGTGTCGTGGTCCCTTTAAAGACCGAAGGAGGAATTTGAGTGATGCTAAACTTGGGTTCGTCCCAA
This sequence comes from uncultured Flavobacteriaceae bacterium, assembly GCA_964558965.1. Classification (GTDB taxonomy): domain Bacteria; phylum Bacteroidota; class Bacteroidia; order Flavobacteriales; family Flavobacteriaceae; genus Aureicoccus. The sequence goes on along the minus strand of CAZLGZ010000258.1, from coordinate 818 downwards.
GGCATCCCAACAATGGAAGCGGCAAAATGATCGCGGATACGATCTCCCACAGCCCCGTTCCAGAGGCCGTTATCGACGACCACAAATAAAGAGTTTACCGCTCCGGTGGAACCGGGCAAGTAGTTTCGCTTTTCTTTGGATTCATCACAAGAGGTGACCCCCAAAAGAAGGGCGAAGGCAACAATAAAAGCTTTTCTCATAGTTTAAAATTACGAAGAACAGTCGCACAATTTAAGTTTTGTGCCTGGTATTAAACGACTACCGCTAATACCGTTCCATTCTCGCAATTTTTGGATAGAAATTCCCGGATATTTTCGGGATATGGTCCAAAGGGAGTCTCCACTGCGTACGATATGGTACTTACTGGAGGATGTCTTTGTGCTCTTTTTGGCGCTACTAGAAGACGCTACAGCCGCTTTTCGGGGATAGATGGTAAGTCGCTGCCCGATTCGCAATTTAGAGCTTCTCATGCCGTTCCAGCGCTTGATCTGACTTACTCCTACACCGTAGCGTTCCGCAATTTTACCAAGGTAATCCCCTTTGCGAACACGGTAGCGAATTTTGTTCTGGACCTTCGTCAGTTCAGGCAAGGGCTTTTCGCGTGTTTGCATGTCCTTTTGGACCGCTGCATAGATCTCCTGTTCGTTGGTTACGAATTGGCCAAGTTTATCAATAGGTAATCGCAGGGTATAGCTCTTATTGGCTTCTTTGGGAATAATCCCCAGCTTATAAGCCGGATTCAAGACCTCCAACTCCTCTTTGGTCATATTCAACAGTTTGGACAACTCCAGGTGGGTTCCCCATTGCAAATGATGTAT
>CAZLGZ010000257.1:0-3285 GCA_964558965.1 uncultured Flavobacteriaceae bacterium | reverse complement strand
CTTCCTTCTGAGATCCTCAAAGTAGGTCTCGAAAGATTGTGAACCGTAGGTATCGGGTTCTCTTGAACCGAGCAGATTCAGGTTGGGTCCGTTAATAATGGTGATCTTCATAACTATACAACGCTAAAGATACTCCTGGCGTACGGGAAAACAAAAAAGGCTCCGAAAGGAGCCCTTTTATGATTAAGTTTGAGAGAATCTTAGTTGAACTTCTTCCCTACACCCAAAGTGAAGGTGTTGATATCAGTTAACTCACCAAAATCTCCTCCACGACTTACCTGAAAGGCGTAGCGGGCAAAGGCAAACCAACCCTCAGCGAAAGTATACTCGCCACCTACTCCCAAGTCAACACCCGTCTTTCCATCCGGAATTCCATCTTCCAAGAGAATATTCAATTGAGGGCCAGCCGTGACCTTAAAGTCTTCGGCAACCCCGTACTTAAACATCATAGGAACATACAGAGAGGTCAAGTCCGATACGATGCTGAATAAAATCGCAGGCTCCAGGTAAAACTTTTCGGATAGATCCAATTGATAACCCGCTCCAAAAAAGAATCCCAATTCGCTATCAGATGCTGAACCAAAAGTCCCGAGATCAACTTTTACGGTAACATTGTTCACACCCCCTTGAACTGAAAACTGCGCTTGGGCCATGGCTGTGGTTAGGAGAGCAAAAAGCCCTACCAGAAATACTTTTTTCATGTTTGTGTTTTAGTGTTTTTCTTTCCTAAAGATAACGGTATTACAAGTCCTTTGAAGTTGCATTTACAAAGGAAATCGGTAGACTTATACACAAAAAAACCCGGTACTGATGTACCGGGCTGGTAAGCTGTGAATTAACTCACGAATTAGTTAACGGTGAACCCCAAACCAAGGGTTAGAATATTCGTTTGCAGGGTAATATCTTGTTCTCCACGGTAAGAATTACTGAGCTGTGGAGCATAACGGGCATCGATGTAAGCGCCCTTGCCTATGTCGTACCGAGCTCCGAATCCAAAATTGAATTGAAAACCAGAAATATTATCGGGCTGACGTTGCAAAGCGAAAACAAACTGTGGCCCCAATTGTAGCGCTAAGTCTTCGGATAAGTGAAAGCTCGCCAAAAAAGGAAAATGAAGCGCATCACTTTGTTCACTACTGTTGGCATAGACCAATTCAGTCTGAAAGTCAAACTTGGGTGAAACGCCAAAATTAAAAGCGATTCCCGCATAGTAACCGGGTTTGGAATCCGACATGCTGTTCCCGGAATCCTCAAGAGTTTGCGATAAGGATAAATAACCAGCCTTAAAGGAGAGCTTGGATCCGTCTTCGTACAAATCGGAAAATACGTCAATTTGTTTTTCGTTCTGACCAAAGGTCAATAGACCACAAAAAAGGGCAACGATAAGAAGGGCATTCTTTTTCATAAACAGCTTGATCTTTAGATGTTTAATTGGAAGGGTAAACTTACTACATCACTCCAGAGGAAACAATTCTGAAGCGTACACTATACCGAGGCAAACGCTCGGATGATCTAATTTTTGGGGGTTGATTTGCTCTATCTTTGTTCTGTGGAGTGGGCAACGGCAATTCAGGACTATTTAAATCACCTGCACATCGAGCGGGGACTTTCGGCCAATACCCGAATAAATTACCGCCTCGATTTAGAAAAACTACAGGACTTTTTGGTCGCATCACCGGAAAATTCTCCAGTTAATATTGAACAGGAACTACTCACTCAGTTTGTCTATGACTTTTCTAAAACCAAACACCCGCGAAGTCAGGCGCGCCTCATGTCGAGCTTAAAAGGCTTCTTTGATTATCTGGTTGCTGAAGGTCTGCGGGAAGACAATCCTGCGGCCCTCTTAGACAGTCCTCGGTTAGGACTCTATTTACCCGACACCTTATCGGTTGAAGAAGTCGAGACGCTATTGGACGCTTGCACCGAAAACGATCCTTTGGGCAGACGTAATCGTGCAATCTTAGAAACCTTATACGGCTGTGGTTTGCGGGTAAGTGAGTTAACCGGGCTGCAGCTTTCGGACCTTTTTTTTGAGGAAGGCTATATGCGCATTATCGGAAAAGGAAACAAACAACGACTGGTTCCCTTTGCTCCGCTTACTCAAAAGTACATTCGAATTTACCTGGAAGATCGACAGGTAGTCTCCATAAAGGACCCCAAATCGCAAGACACCCTCTTTCTTTCCAGAAGAGGCACAGGTCTCACCCGAGCCATGATTTTTACCATCATCAAGCGCCTCAGCCAGGCCGCCGGAATTCAAAAAAAGGTCAGTCCTCACACCTTGCGTCATTCCTTTGCAACGCACCTACTCGAAAATGGAGCTGATTTGAGAGCGATCCAACTCATGCTGGGTCATAGTAGTATTACGACCACGGAGGTCTACGTTCATGTTGACCGGAATCACCTGACAAAAATCTTGGCCGACTTCCATCCGCGAGGGCAATCCAAATCGTCTTAGTCGGATTGACTATCGTATAATTCTTTGGGATACCCTTTTTTAAAGGGACGAATGATCAAACGAGCTTCTCGATCAAAACGGATATAGTTATAAACCCAATTGATAAAGACAACCACACGGTTTCTAAATCCAATCAAAAAATAAAGGTGGACAAACATCCACACGTACCAGGCAAAAATGCCTTGGAATCGAAACTTGGGTAAATCAACAACAGCTTTGTTGCGGCCGATGGTCGCCATACTTCCCTTGTCGTTGTAAACAAATGGCTTCATGGCTTTCCCCTCCAGTTTCGCCACCAGGTTTTTCCCCAAATGTCGCCCTTGCTGCAAAGCGGGTTGAGCCATCATGGGGTGACCATAGGGCAATTCTTCTGAACTCATTTCGGCAATATCACCAATAGCATATATATCCTGATAGCCTTCCACTTGGTTAAAGGCATCCACCTTCAGTCGGCCACCCTTCCCTTGGCAAGAAGCTTCTGTTAGCCCCTCTAAACGAACCGCTTTGACCCCCGCTGCCCAGATAAGCGCTGCGGTTTCAAACTGCGTTTTATCGTTCGTCTTGGCCGTCCAGCCGTCGTATTCCGTCACCCGTAGACCTTTCCAGACGTGTACTCCGAGATCCTCTAAAAAGTCTTCTGCCTTTTTGGAGGCTTGTTCACTCATGGCAGGGAGTAAACGAGAGGCACCCTGTACCAAATTGATCTGTGCCCTTCTGGTATCCAAATCCGGGTAGTCCTTCGGTAAAATCCCCTTTTTGATCTCTGCCAAAGCCCCTGCGAGCTCTACACCCGTCGGGCCGCCTCCAACAATAACAAAATTCATAAG
>CAZLGZ010000256.1:0-3296 GCA_964558965.1 uncultured Flavobacteriaceae bacterium | reverse complement strand
TCTTCGCCAGTGGGTTTTCTTGGTCTGTATCCAAGCCGGCATCAATTCCGTAACGCTCTTCCAGGAGTTTTTCTAAATCATCTATAAAAATTCGCGTGGTGATTTGAAGCTCATCCGTCGAGGCTTTATGTTCCATCCGTGTCACACTGACATAAAACTTATGGCTAAGGTCCTCTCCGAAGTCCGAAACAGAAAGATTCAAGGGAAAAAGGCCAAGGAAGAAAAAACCGATAAGTGCAATCTCCTTCATCATGTAGGGTGTTTTTTGACTTTTAAGGCAAGGGTCATGCCAGATTTACTCTGGATCCTCAGGGCTTTGGGCGTTGGCCAAATAAAGCTGAGCTCTTCCCTTCATATATTCCCAGATTCTCAGACGGTCAAGACGATCGACCTCGGCCTGAAAAACGGTGTCTATCTCGCAATAGTACATAAAATCATCAATCTTTTCGGCAGGGATTTTCAATTCCCTGACAAAGAGGGAGTCCGCATAAAATGCCCGAACTCTTTGGGTACGTTCGTAGGTTTGCCTTAACCGCAAATTGCGTTTGAGTCGTTTGGTTCTTCCAGTGATCGCATTGAGTATGGGATTTAAGGGCACAAGACCCGATCCGGTAGTGGCTTCTTGTATCTTTCTTTCTTCCTGTGTGATGATGCGAATACCAGCATTGGGCAAGCCTAAACTCTTGGCACTAGGGGGTGCTTCCGGTTCTACTGCCGCCGCATCCGAACCCAGGTTTCCGCTCAGATTATAAGGCTGAACCACCACTTCGTCCAATTCGTTCACGAAGGCTTCCATGGGTATTCGAACAAAGGAAGAATTGAAGAGGTAATCTTCGACAATCACTTGCTTGACTTTGTACTGAACGGCACTGAAGACCAGGGTATCCTGCTGGCGGACCTGAATAGAAAAACGACCACTTACATCGGTAATCGTTCCCTGTAAACTCCGTTTGTTTAATACCGTGATCCCAGAACAATCCGCATCAGGACAGCTGACCTCCCCACTCATGGTTTTAACCCGGTTTTGAGCGATTAGGACCCCTGTAAACAGGAATAGACAGGTGAAATACCTACTTGTTCTCTTCATTGAGGTTTTCCAAGTAAGTCTTGCTGTGGGTTACCAAGAAATCTATGAGCTCAAACTCATTTTCTTTTCGCAACAGCGCATTGGAAGGAATTTTATCATCGCAATACAGCAAGAAATCGTCGATACGTTCAGGGGGTAACTTTAAGTCGACTACAAAGAATCGGTCTTCATACACCTGACGCAAGACCTCGCTCACCTTGATATCTGGAGCTTCTTCTCCTTTATTCTTTCTCGATTTAAAAAGAGCTTTGAATATATTGACAAAATTGAGGCCGTCTTGCATTCCATTGACGGAGCGATCCAAAGCGATATTCTGGACTTTAGTACTCCGGTCAATCGCGTATTCGTAGCCTTTAAAGTCTTCGTTCTGCATCTCCAGAAACTTCTCCTGATTATCTGGACTGACCACAACCTCTTCCAATTGCTGAATTTTTTCAATCACTTCGACCACCAAACGATTGTTACGGATGATTTCTTCGGTGATAACAACCACTTTTAGCTGGTAATTTACGGCCGTAAAGACCAATCGATCCCCCACCGCTACGGGAATCAAAAAATCCCCATTTTCGTCTGTGATGGTTGCTTCTTCAGAAGTCGCGTTGATCACATTCTCGTTCACCACATTGCTGCTGCGGTACAAAACTGTCCCTCTCAACGGCGTTCGAACAACCTCCTGAGCAATAGTTAAAGTACTGGAAAGCAAGGTGATCAAGAGTATAAGTTTTCTCATAAAAGTCTGGTCTCTGTAGTGATATAAAAATAAGGGCTAGTGCAGTAGAAAAAAAAATCGCGCTGGTAAACTTTTGTTAAACGATAGGGCTCAAAATCCCATAAAACCGGTACTCATCGGTGAAACAAGGGATTTAACCTTTGTTCATCCCATTTGTAAAGAACTAATCCTATTTTTGGAGGTCTCCTTAGGAGACTGACCATAAACAAACCCCATGAAAAGATTCTTTTCTCTATTGGCTTTTATCAGTCTTGGAACAGGCTTAGCCTTTGGACAAGTCAAGATTGGTGAAAACCCCCAGGCGCTGAACAGCAGTTCTTTATTGGAATTAGAAAGTAACAGCCGGGTCTTCGTCCTCACTCGTTTGAGCCAGGCACAAATGTCCGCTATCACTCCTCTTCAAGGGGCTTTAGCCTACAATACAGACGAAAACTGCATTTTTCAGTACGATGGCACCGAGTGGGTAAACCTTTGCCAGGCGTTCAATGTCAGCTTCGTCGACAACGGAGATGGAACCTATACCTTTTCGAACGGAAATGGCCCGATCACCTTTGATGGAACGGGAGTTGATAATTTTGAGCTCAATTCAGATGGCGAACTAGTACTCACCAAAAGTGACGGCAGCAGTTTTACTGTACCTCTGCAAACCCAAATCAACGATTCCTTTACTGCGGATGCGATTGTGAACGATAGTCCGTCTATTGTTATTACCGATACCGGTACAGCCTTGAACTTTGAAGTGAGTGAGATCACCGGAGCCAACATAGCGGACGGAACGGTAAATGGATTTCTGGATATACAATTCAAATCAATTACCGATAACCAAATGGCTGCTGAATCCATCGGTACGCCTGAATTAAAACCAACTTCGGTAACAGAAGACAAAATAGATTTTTCCAGTGTAACACTCGGGGACTTTTTAAATGATCCTGGCTTTATTACCGATACGGAGGTCGTCAGCACAGATCCAGGAAACTCCATCACTAATTCAGGGGGAGCCTTCTATGACGACAGCGGTCTACTCACCGATATTCAACTCAATCAGATCGGTATCGCTGACAACTTCACCCTGATTGACAATCACCTTACAGGAGATATGGACCTCAGTGCTACCAACGAGGTCAATACCGCTTTTCAAGTCAACGGTTCTAATCTGGAACTGACAGACTCCAACAGTACCTTTTTGGTTCCTCTTGCCAATCTTGGGTCAGACGATCAAAACCTGGTCAGTGCCACCTTGGACGGGAGTTCGCAATTGCAGATCGATATCGAAAACGGCACAGGAGTAGCGGCCAACCTCTCGGCGCTTGAGGAATCTGCAGATATAGCCCAAAACGCAAGCGATATCGCAGACAATGCTACCGATATTGCCACCAATACGGCCAGTCTTACGTCCAATGCAAACGATATTACCACCTTGCAAAGCAATGTGGCAACCATCAATGCCAACATCACTGCAAATGCCGGGAATATCACCAC
>CAZLGZ010000255.1:0-3393 GCA_964558965.1 uncultured Flavobacteriaceae bacterium | reverse complement strand
ATAGCAAGAGCATCGAGGAGCCAGCGCGAAACGTCGCTGTTTTATTCATTGGACTCCTCTGATTTAAGGGGCAAGAAGACCTCGGCTTTCCAGCTGAGGGCGTTACCTCCCATATTGGGGTTGTTGTAGAAGAACTCAATAGGGGTGTTTTCTACTTCTATTCCATTGCGTTCTGCGTAATTCTGTAAAGCGTACCAAGCGCGGTCTGAGGTGATGTAATTTCCGTTGTATTCCGCTTTGAGGACCTTCTTACTGAAAAGTCTTTTGTATTTGATTTCTGGGTGGTTCGGAAGCCTCTCTGAACGAATGATCGGAAAGCAAAAATTGTAGTAGATGCTATCGTTCGCTTGGTTCCACTTGGTCACTTCGATAAAGGGAAGGCCATTGAGCTCAACTTCATTTTCGGCCAATACCTGACTGAGCAGGGGCTGGTGTTTCATCATCATAGCGGCCTTTTCCCATTGGGTGGATGCTACTGGAATATAGGCACAAAAGGTGGTTCCGAGCTCTTCTTCTCCGAGGAAGGTCACGCGTGTATTGCTTAGGTGATCCTTAAGACGGGTTCTAAAATCGGCCACATTCTGCAGGGTTCTCTGTTCCAAAACCGTGGTTGAAAACGGAGAAGACAAGCGGTTCGAGACCGAGTTGTTCTTGTCGGTGACGTAGAGAACAATCTGCGTGGTCGAATCGGTCTTTTGATTGAGTTCCCAGCGGTATTGGTGAAGGGAATCCCCATAGGCCAATAGTTGGGTCAGTTCGGACAAATCATCCCCTTGGACAATCCCCTGATCGGCAGGCAAGGACTTATCCCAGGCTTTGAGGGTTTGGTTGATGGTTCCGGGCAAGGCTGTTACCTCCCAGCGCGCACGCACATCATAGGGACGAAGGAAGAGGTACCACAGAAGACTGCCTAGAACAAGGGCTAAGGCGACCAATGCGATTTTTTTCTTCATGACTGAATTTAGTTAGTAATGTTCAACTTAGAAACAACGAGTTTACCCAGGCTCTGCCCTTGATTAACTCCAACTTCCACTGCAGCGCGGTAGTGGATACCTCCGTACATACGACTGATGGCTGCTTCCTGAGCGGCCGCTCTAAACGAACTAAAGGAACGCGTCGGCAGGCCGTAAGGCAATTCGGTGTCGTCATCAAAGGCAAAGTTATCGCCAAATAAATCGGTTAAGGCTTCAGAAGCCGCACCGGATACCACGCTGTGACCGCTGGTGTACTCTGGGAAAGGAGGAGTTTGGAGTACCGGCTCCCAACTGTCATCGATGTGCTGGTTGATCAAGGTTTCGGGACGGATCAAATTTGAACGGTACTTCTCGTCCCAGCAGCTGATAAAGGCATCAAAGATGGCAATAGAGGTCTGGGTGTAGGCGGTAACGGTCTTGTTAAAATCCGAATTGGTCTTGCGGGCAGCAATCTTGGTGATACCGATCCAGTGAGCGCCCGGGGTGATCTTTTTGGTCGCCAGCATCAAGTGGCCACGAACAACCGAAACGTAAGGGTTGCAATCCCAAAAACGAGCGATGGCAATTTCTTCAGAACTATCCCCTTCCGCGGTGATTCTGTTACTGATGTCATAGACCTCTTGAAGTTCTTTGTAAAAGTCCGACTCCTTTTCTAGGGAGAAGGCTGGCGGAGGCAGGGGTTTGAACTGAGCTGCGGAGTCAATGGCGAAAGGTCGAATCTTAGACCAGTGAGGCTCAATCCCATCCATATAGGCCGGAGGAGTCGGTTGCCAACGAGAAGGATCGTCCGTATTCACACTGAATTTTGGCATGGTACGGGTCTGCTTGTAAAAGTCGCCATCCATCCATTGCTTGATGTGGTCTACAACAGCCATAGCATGGGCCTTAGAGGCCTCAAACTGTTTTTTATTGGTCTTCCCCCAAATCGCGTACAAACTGTCTTGATAAGAAGTCATACGGTCTTCAGAGAAAATCAGGGCCTTGCTCACTTCCATATGGGCGATAAGGGCCGCCAGTCTTGGATTCAGCTCAGCGGTATCTTTTGCTTGTGGCACAGAGCCCAATTCACGAACGCGACCGGCCAAAGAAGGCAAACCAGCTTCACTTTGCGCTAGGATCTCATAGGCCGCAATATTGGGATAGGCGTAAATACGGCTGGCTACCGGAGGTGAAAAAATATCGTGAACCATGATCTCGGTCACTTTATCCACTGCTGAGTGGTAGTCTTCAGCTCCTACGACGATGTCTTCATCTTCTGAACAGGAGGTCGCCAAAAACAAGGCGAACAATCCGAGGAAGGAAAGAGTTGATAAACGCGTTTTCATGAATAAGTACTTTATTTAGTTAGGATGCCTTCTGGCGTTTTCGGTTGTTTATTGTTGTCGATTTTATAGACTTCAGCCGCGGCGTTGTTAAAGACGGCTAAAATATAGGATGCTCCGTTTTTCTCTAAAACACGCAAATGGCGCAGGCTTTTTTGTTGCCAATCCAAACCTAGGGAGCTCCCGAGCTGGTAGTTTCCTGGAGCCTTCCACAGGGCGCCCGGAAAGGAATCGAAACGGCCTTGGTAAGGCTTAACTCCAAAGTAGTTTCCTCCCATCAGCACTTCGTATTGCTGGTCTCCGTCAAAGTCGTAAACCAGCATGTCCATAATCGGAGACAACTGCATTGGCCAGTCAAAAGGAACAAACTCGTAGCGGCCATTGTTATTCTTCAGTATTCCGCTGCGCAATTCGTCCACTTCCCAAATAGTGGCCTTTTTCAAGGCTTCTTTTCCGAGGATATCAGAAATGGATTGACCGGCAAAGGCGGTATAAGAGGTGTATTTTTTACGCAGAGAAACCATCTGACTACCCAAATCGTCCAAGCCTGTTATCGGATAGTATTTGCCGTCCTTGCTGATACCGGTGATCGCCTCGGTTTGCCCATTATCATCAAAGTCTGCCGTAAACAGTTTTAGGGGCTCTTCTTCAGAGGCCTTGAATTTGGTGTTGGTCCCCCAGTTACCCAGCAAGAAATCTTCGTCCCCATCTTGGTCAAAATCCAAAACCGCAACACTTTGCCAAAGACCCCTTGGACCGTCAAGATCTTCTTCTTTTAATTTGTTACCGTCCCAGACGTACTTTTTGGGAGCCATCCATTCCCCAACAACAACGATACCTGCGGGCTTGTCATTTTTGTCTCTGCCCAAGTCAAGAGCAGCAGTAGGCATGCCGTCGAAGCTGAATCTTTGGGCGATGGAAAAGCGACCTCCGTTATTGAGAAGGAGGTAGGAATCCGCAGGGAGTCCAAAGCGTCCTGTATCAGTTTGATTACCGACCCAAAGATCAATATCTCCATCGTCGTCAATGTCCACATTGAGTAGTACAGAGGTATTGGAAAAGTAGTCTGCGAGCTCACTCGTGGTGAAGGTAGAATC
>CAZLGZ010000254.1:0-3452 GCA_964558965.1 uncultured Flavobacteriaceae bacterium | reverse complement strand
CTAGCAGGTACAAGTATACGAGGTGCTTTAAAAAAATTTAACAACCGATCCTTTTTAATTTCTGCTTTTCCGTATCAATTGAAGTTTATCACGGGGCAGTTTCCTCGGGTTTACTCTCATGACTTCGACCACCACATCAGTGCCAGAGACCTGAAGCAGAGTTTGGATCCTGCCATTTTTGATCGCTATTATAAATTTGGTTTTGTTCGCAACCCGTGGGATTGGCAAATATCACTTTATCGGTATATGTTGATTCGTCCCAATCACCCTCAACACGAAAAAGCCAAATCATTTAAGACCTTCAAGGAGTATCTAGACTGGCGAGTACACGAGGATCTTCACTTGCAAAAAGACTTCTTTTACGATGCTGACGGTAATAACTTGGCGGATTATATCGGAAAAATGGAGACGTTGAATGCAGATTTTGAAGAAATTTGCAAACAAATAAACGTAGAGGCTTCATTAAGTCACCTAAACCCCTCCAGAAAAAAAGGAGATTCTTTTCTAAATTATTACGATAATGATGACGTTCAATTGATCACGGAGGCATTCGCCGAAGACATTGAGCTCTTCTCCTATGCCCCCCCTATACTTAAACCTAGTGCTGAAAATAATGAAACTAAACCCTAGTCTAGAAAAAGATTACCTCACGGCGATACACGCTTCGATTGAAGCGGGGAAGAGAATTTTAGAAGTCTATCATACCGCCGATTTCAATACCGACTTTAAAGCAGATGATTCCCCGCTGACGGCAGCCGATTTGGCTTCTAACCAGGAGATCATGAACCATTTGCAAAAGACTGATATCCCCGTGATCAGCGAGGAGCAAAAAATGGTTCCCTACCCAACGCGTTCCCAATGGAATAGACTTTGGATGGTGGATCCTTTAGATGGTACCAAAGAATTTATCAAAAGAAACGGGGAGTTTACCGTCAACATCGCCTTGATCGAAAATCAACGAGCGATTTTTGGTGTGATCTATGTGCCTGTTAGCAGAGAGCTTTACATCGGAGACGTCTCTGCGAACAAGAGTATAAAACTCGTCCTGAATGAAGATCATGATCTTCCGGAAGACTTTTTAAGTCAGGCAGAGGAGCTAAAGCCGGTTAAGGCGGCCGCTTCAGGAATTCAGGTGGTGGGTAGTCGCTCGCACATGAACCAAGACACCCTTGATTTTATCGAGACCTTGAAGAAGGACCATGCTGAAATTGAAATCGTGTCAAAAGGCAGCTCCCTCAAGTTTTGCTTGGTCGCCGAAGGACTCGCTCATGTCTATCCTCGTTACGCGCCTACTATGGAATGGGATACAGCGGCAGGTCAGGCGATTTGTGAAGCTGTTGGTTTACAGGTTCTCGCGCGAGAAACAGGGCAGCCTTTGTTGTATAACAGAGAAGACATGCTCAATGGTCATTTTTTAGTTAAGCATACTTAGTGCTCAGTAGAATTCGACATAAAAGGCACATTGCCAAAACCATTACCTGGAGGTTCATTGGGACCCTGGACACCATCATCCTTTCTTGGTTGATTTCTGGTGATCCGACCATTGGAGTTCAAATTGGACTGTCCGAGTCGGTGACCAAAATGGTGCTCTACTACATTCACGAAAGAGTATGGGTTAGAATTTATGTCGAAAACAGTCAAAAACGACATTTAATAAAAACGGTCACTTGGAGGCTTATAGGTACGTTGGATACTGTACTTTTGTCTTGGTTTTATACCGGTAACCCGTTTACAGGCCTTAAGATAGGTGCTGCGGAAGTGGTGACCAAGATGGCCCTTTACTATCTCCATGAGAGGATGTGGTACAAGATTAATTTTGGATTGGATAAACGAATTCGTGCTAGAAAATGGAAAAAAACATCGTAAGACACGATTATAAAATTTCCCGTGAAGACCGAGAAAAACAATTGGGTCAAAACGGGATTTTGGTTTTTTTCACCGGTCTATCCGGAAGTGGTAAGTCAACTGTTGCCAATGGCTTAGAACAGCTGTTGTGTAATAAAGGATACCACACTTATGCTTTGGATGGAGACAATATCCGATCAGGGATCAATCAGGATTTGAGCTTTAGCCCGGAAGACCGCTCGGAAAATATTCGAAGAATAGGGGAGGTGGCCAAGCTTTTTGTGGATTCTGGATTGATCGCTCTAGCCGCTTTTGTGGCTCCTTATGAGAAGGACAGAAATTTTATAAAACAGACGGTTGGTTCTGACCGTTATTTTGAAGTGTTTGTAAATACAAGTTTGGAAGAGTGTGAAAGACGGGATGTTAAAGGCTTGTACGCCAAAGCTCGAGCAGGGGAAATTAAAAACCTCACCGGAGTTTCGGCACCTTACGAAAAACCACTAGAAGCCCAAGTCGTCCTCACAGAAGCCTTGACATTAGAAGAATCAGTAACAAAAGTGTTTGAAGCCTTAGAGAAATATATTTCGCGAAAGGCCTAAGACCGAAAAATATTTAAACCAATAAAACGGAACCGATGAAGAAGTATTTTTTGAATTATCTGGATGAGCTGGAGGCCGAAGGGATGTTCGTGTTGAGAGAAGTTTGGGCACAATTCCAGAATCCGGTGATCCTTTTCTCCGGAGGAAAAGATTCCATCGTTGTGACGCATTTGGCCCGAAAGGCCTTCGCACCTGCTAAAATTCCATTCTCACTTATGCACGTTGACACGGGGCACAACTTCCCAGAAACGATTCAATTCCGAGATGACTTGATCAAGGATATGGGCGCTCAGTTGATCGTAGGTTCTGTACAGGAATCCATTGATCAAGGACGTGTGGCAGAAGAAAAAGGGAAGAATGCAACCCGTAATGCTCTGCAGATTACAACACTGCTAGACGCCATTGAAGCTAATAAAGTGGACTGTGCGATAGGAGGAGGTCGTCGGGACGAGGAAAAAGCTCGAGCCAAAGAGCGTTTCTTCTCGCACCGTGATGACTTTGGTCAATGGGACCCAAAAAACCAACGCCCGGAATTGTGGAACCTCTTTAATGGGAAACACTTTCAAGGAGAACATTTTCGAGCTTTTCCAATCAGTAACTGGACAGAAATGGATGTCTGGAACTATATCGCACGAGAAAATATTGAAATTCCTTCGCTCTACCTCGCTCACGAACGTGAAGTAGTATGGAGAAACGATTCTTGGATTCCAAATTCGGAGTTCTTGGAATTGAGAGAAGGAGAAGAAGTAGTGACCAAGAAGATCCGTTTTAGAACGCTCGGTGATATCACCATTACCGGAGGAATCGAATCTGAAGCGGACACGGTTGAAAAAGTAATCCAAGAGGTCTCGGCCATGCGACAGACAGAACGTGGAAACAGAACAGATGACAAGCGTTCCGAAACCGCCATGGAAGACCGAAAAAAACAAGGATATTTCTAATAAGCAAAGCCAAAGAAATGATAGATAATAACCAGTTATTGCGTTTTACCACCGCAGGTAGTGTTGA
>CAZLGZ010000253.1:0-3454 GCA_964558965.1 uncultured Flavobacteriaceae bacterium | reverse complement strand
CACCGTAATTCGCCGAAAATCAAAGATCTGGCAGCGCGAGAGGATGGTTGGTAGAATCTTATGTTTTTCTGTTGTCGCCAAGATAAAAATGGCGTGTGCGGGTGGTTCTTCCAGGGTTTTCAGGAACGCATTAAAAGCAGCCTGAGAGAGCATATGTACCTCGTCGATGATGTACACCTTATAACTGCCAATTTGCGGTGGAATGCGAACCTGGTCAATCAAAGAACGGATATCATCCACTGAGTTGTTGGAGGCGGCATCAAGCTCAAAAATATTGAAAGAATAGTCGCTGTCTTCTGGAGCTTCTCCTCGCTGCTCCGCCTCATTGATTCTTTTTGCCAGAATACGGCCGCAACTTGTTTTTCCCACCCCACGCGGTCCGCAGAATAAAAGGGCCTGCGCCAGGTGGTTGGTGGCGATGGCGTTTTCCAAGGTATCTGTAATGGCCTTTTGGCCGACCACATCAGCAAACTGCTGAGGCCGGTATTTAAGGGCCGATACGACGAAATGTTCCATTTGAAAAACGCTTTCCTACAAAGATAAAAATCGGGCCTTCATATTTGTTTGACCACCCCAACGAGAAGGAAATACTTATTAACAATACCTGTACCTTTGCGGCAAGCAGGCCACCTTATCGCTCGTCTTAGACGGGAGGAAAGTCCGGACACCACAGTGCAGCATAGCGGGTAACGCCCGTCCGCCGCGAGGCGAGGACCAGTGCAACAGAAAGCAAGTACAGTTCGGCTGTAGTGAAATCAGGTAAACTCTATGCGGTGCAACGTCATGTACACCAGTGTTTGAGGGCGGCACGCCCGAATTGGGGGGTAGGCGGCTAGAGCTTTCGGGTAACCGGAAGTCCAGATAAATGATAAGGCTCGACAGAATCCGGCTTATGGCCTGCTTTTCTTTTTTAGGAGTACACCATTAGGGGTGAGCAAAAAAGCTAAAGACACTACTCCCGTATTTGCGGCTTTCGAAAAAACCAGGAGCGTCCTCAAAATCAATTTGTGGCCGGTGTTCCAAAATAAAACAGCCCTCTTCTGCTAAAACAGGATTTTCGGTATTCATCACGGATTCTACCAATTGTAGTAGGATGTCTTTGTCAAAATCATAAGGAGGATCTGCGAAGACAAAGTCCATCGGGTAGCGGTTTTTTTGCAAATAGGCCATGGCCGAGGAACGGATAGGAGTGATCGGAAGATCGAGCTCTTTGGTGGTTTTGTGGATGTACTGAATACAGCCGTTGTGTTGGTCAACTGCAGTAACAAGTTCAGCTCCGCGAGAGGCGAATTCATAAGCGATGTTGCCACTGCCTGCAAAAAGGTCCAGGACACGGGCTTCTTGAATGTGGTAGCGGTGCTGTAGAAAATTAAAGAGCCCTTCCTTGGCCATATCGGTGGTCGGACGAATAGGCAACTTCTTCGGAGCCTGTAGTCTTCTTCCTTTATGGACCCCGGAAATGATTCGCATTAGAAGCTGCTTAAAACGGCAAAATCAATATAGTCTTCCGCCGTGTTCTGATTCAGTTGATAGGGGTTCTTCGGGAAGAAGATGGACATCTTTTTGAGGTAGCGGTCGCAGAGGGCATACAAGGGATCTCCTTCGGCGATATCGCCCATCATTTTGACTTCAACCTGATCCTTATCCAATCCAAGTTGTTCCAGGGCGAACAAAAGGAAATACAAGAAATCTTCCTGAGTGGTGTATTCAAAGTGGTTGTACAACAAAAGGTTCTTTCCTTTGAGCACGACCAGCTCTAAAGAACGATCACCAACATTGACAAAGGCCTTTGCTTGGTCATCCCAGCCGGGCATTTGTAATAGACTTTGAATGAGAATGCTTCCGCTGTGCAGCACCTCTACAGAAGGAAATAAATCCTTGATGTAGGCATTAACTCCATCAAAAGGAACATAGACATTCACCAAATCGGTGTGCAACATCTCATTGTAGTCGATTTCGTCTGAGCGCTGAATACGCGTGTTGAGTTTGAGGTAATGGGCCAACTCCGTTGGGTCAAATAGACTCTTAGGAACCAGGCTGAATTGAGGAGAACTGTGAATAACCACCACTTCTGCAAAGGGCTCTCTGCCCAAATCAAAAAGATGAAAAAAGGCCTTGAGCTCTTCGCCAATGGCGTTGGCCTTGGTGCCTTCTGGCAGGGCCATCCTTTTGCTGGCCTCGATGGTTTGGTTCTCCTGATTTAGAATGGAAAAAGAAAGTCCATTCAAGCTAGCCTGAATGGACAATTTCTTTGCAACCGTCGTTACGTTATGCGAACTATTGCTTTCTGTCATAGATAGAAGGCCAGTTTCCACTGGTACTTACTTCGTCCATAGAACCAACACGAATCTCATCACCATCGACTTCCTCGATACTTTCATGAGCATTTTCCTTGATTCTTAAATCTTGTGGTTGATCGTAAAGGATCACGTCTTTCTTAACACTAGCGACAAATACTGGAGCAGTAAATCCTCCTTTATCCACTGTGCCAGCTTCCATAGAGAATTTCTCATCTCCTTGTGCCCCAGGTACAGAAGCTAGATTTTTGTAGCGATCACTGTTTTTGAAGAGTGAGTCACGTACTTTAACGAAACCAAGGGTGTCAACGACTACCGTGTCCACCTGCAAGTCGATTCGGTAAACTTTGTCGTAACGCATAAAAGAAGAATCTCTTTGTTGGGTAATCGTGTACTGTGCTGTATCAACAAAAGCAATTAGGTTATCGAAATTTTTAGCGTATTGTCCGGTGACTGATTTATGAGCCTCCTGCGCATCGCGGATGTCCTTAAGCTTTACAATGACGGCAGAGAAGCGCTCTTGTCGTACTTTGTTGAATTTGATTGGAGCGTTTACGGACTGAAAGATCATGTAGCCCAAAACGATACAAACGAGCCATAGGACAATTTGCAGAATGGTTTTCATTTTACGGAGTTATTTTGTTAAAGTGGTTAGCAACAAATCTATCAATTTTTTTTTAATCGATAAACTTTAAATGCCAATTTCAGCCCTATCTTAGAGGGCTAAAGCAGGCGATTGACGGCCACTGAATTCTTCACTTTCCTTAAACGCAAATTTCCCTTCGATCTTACATCGGAGCAGGAAGAAGTATTGCGTATGCTCGCCAGCTTTTGTGTCGATGGCAAAAAAGGGCAGGTGTTTTTGCTCAAAGGATATGCAGGAACTGGTAAAACGACCTTGCTGAGTGTCTTGAATAGTCAACTTTGGCACCTGAAAATGAAGGCAGTACAGTTAGCGCCTACCGGAAGGGCCGCCAAAGTCATCCGCCTGTATTCCGGCAAAGAAGCCAGCACCATTCACCGCAAGATTTACAACCCCAAGTCTGAACCCGGCGGGGGCGTCAAATTTGTTTTGGCGCGGAATACCCACCGAGACACCCTCTTTTTGGTCGATGAGGCCTCCATGATTCCCGATCAGCCTTCTGATCAAAAAATGT
>CAZLGZ010000252.1:0-3492 GCA_964558965.1 uncultured Flavobacteriaceae bacterium | reverse complement strand
TTCTATTCCGACCATTTCTGCACCGCACGGAATGTGTTTAGGAGGAGGATGTGAGCTCACCTTGCACGCTGACAAGGTTGTTGCTGCGGCAGAATCCTACATCGGATTGGTAGAATTTGGTGTCGGGGTAATTCCTGGCGGTGGAGGTTCTAAAGAGATGGCGCTTCGCGCTTCGGATACCTTCCGCAAAAACGACGTAGAGCTCAACGTACTGCAAGAGCACTTCCTGACTATCGGGATGGCCAAAGTGTCTACCTCGGCTTACGAGGCCTTCGACACGGGCATCTTACAAAAGGGAAAAGACATTGTCGTGGTTAACAAAGACCGCCAAATTGCGACCGCTAAAGCCCATGCAAAACTGATGGCCGAGGCCGGATATACCCAGCCGATGCGCCGTAAAGATGTTAAGGTGCTAGGAAAGCAAGCATTGGGTATGTTCCTGGTAGGAACCGACAGTATGGAAGCCGGACACTACATTTCTGAGCACGATAAGAAGATCGCGAACAAACTGGCCTACGTCATGGCGGGTGGAGATCTTTCTGAACCGAGTTTGGTCAGTGAGCAGTACTTGCTGGATATTGAGCGTGAAGCTTTCTTGTCTTTGTGCACCGAGCGTAAAACCCTCGAGAGAATTCAGCATATGTTGAAAACTGGTAAACCCCTTCGCAACTAAGAACCTATAATCTGAGAGAAAAAATCATGAGAACTGCATATATCGTAAAAGCCTACAGAACCGCCGTTGGAAAAGCCCCTAAAGGTCTTTTCCGCTTCAAGCGGCCGGATGAATTGGCAGCAGAAACCATCGAACACATGATGAAAGAGCTGCCTGATTTCGACAAGACCCGTATCGATGACGTTATCGTCGGGAATGCCATGCCTGAGGCTGAGCAAGGCCTTAATATGGCCCGTTTGATCTCACTTATGGGATTGAGTATTGAAGACGTCCCCGGAGTTACGGTAAACCGGTACTGCGCTAGTGGACTTGAAACCATCGGTATCGCCACAGCAAAAGTGCAAAGTGGTATGGCCGACTGCATTATTGCGGGTGGAGCGGAAAGCATGAGCTATATTCCTATGGGAGGGTATAAACCCACTCCGGACTACGCTTTGGCCAAAGAAGGAAAAGAAGATTACTACTGGGGGATGGGACTCACTGCCGAGGCTGTGGCCCAAGAATTCAAAGTGTCTCGAGAAGACCAGGACGAATTCGCCTTCAACTCTCATCAAAAGGCCTTAAAAGCCCTGGACGAAAAGAAATTTGAAGACCAGATTGTGCCGATCGATATCGAGCACACCTTTGTCAATGGTCAAGGAAAAAAAGAGACCAAAAACTACACGGTCGCTCAGGACGAAGGTCCTCGTCGCGACACCAAATTAGAAGTGCTCGGTAAACTGCGTCCTGTGTTTGCCGCAGGTGGAAGTGTTACCGCGGGGAATTCCTCTCAAATGAGTGATGGAGCCGCCTTCGTATTGGTCATGAGTGAAGAAATGGTCAAAGAGCTCAACCTGGAGCCTATCGCACGTTTGGTAAACTATGCGGCAGCCGGTGTAGAACCTCGCATCATGGGAATTGGACCGGTGAAAGCCGTCCCAAAAGCCTTGAAGCAAGCGGGAATGAAGCAAAGTGATTTGGAACTGATCGAGTTGAACGAAGCCTTCGCTTCTCAATCTCTGGCTGTTATCCGAGAGCTAGACTTGAACCCAGACATCATCAATGTAAATGGAGGAGCCATTGCTTTAGGCCACCCTCTGGGCTGTACCGGGGCAAAACTTTCGGTTCAGCTATTCGATGAAATGAGAAAACGCAATATGCAGGGCAAACACGGGTTAGTAACTATGTGTGTAGGTACTGGCCAAGGCGCTGCTGGAATTTTTGAATTCTTAAACTAAACCCACATACCCGAGTTCGGCTTCGCCGAGAAATAAATAAAAAGAGCATGAGTACAGAAGTAGCAGACAAAGACATTTTAAGAGGAGGTCAATTCCTGGTAAAAGACACCGCATGTGAAGACGTGTTTACCCTGGAAGACCTGAATGAAGAACAGCGCATGATGCGCGAGAGCACCAAAGAATTTGTAGACCGCGAATTGTGGGCGCACTGGGAACGCTTTGAACAAAAAGACTACGCTTACACCGAAGAAACCATGCGCAAGGCAGGAGAACTCGGACTCTTGAGTATTGCTGTTCCCGAAGAATTTGGTGGTATGGGTATGGGCTTTGTCTCGACCATGTTGGTCTGTGACTACATCTCAGGAGCCAATGGATCGTTCAGTACAGCTTTTGGTGCCCATACCGGGATCGGAACCATGCCGATTACTTTGTACGGTACGGAAGAGCAAAAGCAGAAGTACGTTCCTAAGCTCGCTTCGGGAGAGTGGTTTGGAGCCTACTGTTTGACGGAACCGGGAGCAGGATCTGATGCCAATTCCGGAAAGACAAAAGCGGTGCTTTCGGAAGACGGAACACACTACAAGATCACCGGGCAAAAAATGTGGATTTCTAACGCAGGATTCTGTAGCCTCTTTATTGTCTTTGCTCGTATTGGTGACGATAAAAATATCACGGGCTTTATTGTAGAGAATGATCCGGAGAACGGAATCACTTTGGGTGATGAAGAGAAGAAATTGGGTATTCACTCCTCCTCTACCCGTCAGGTCTTCTTTAACGAAACCAAAGTACCTGTAGAGAATATGCTCTCTGAGCGTGGTAACGGATTTAAAATTGCCATGAACGCTTTGAACGTCGGTCGTATCAAGTTGGCTGCTGCTTGTTTAGAAGCTCAACGCCGTGTGATCAACGAAGCGGTAAACTACGCCAATGAGCGCATTCAGTTTAAAACGCCCATCATGAAATTTGGTGCGATTCAGGCCAAAGTCGCTGATATGGCAACTAACTGCTACGTTGATGAATCGGCCTGTTACCGAGCAGCGAAAAACATTGAAGACCGCATCGCCATTCGTATGGCCAACGGAAACACCCACCAAGAAGCGGAACTCAAAGGTGTAGAAGAATACGCCATTGAGTGTTCTATTCTGAAGGTTGCGGTATCAGAACACGTTCAGCAAACAGCAGATGAAGGAATCCAGATTTTTGGTGGTATGGGCTTCAGCGCTGATACCCCTATGGAATCGGCCTGGAGAGATGCCCGTATCTCTCGTATTTATGAGGGGACCAACGAGATCAACCGTATGCTAGCCGTTGGAATGCTGGTTAAGAAAGCCATGAAGGGACATGTAGACCTTCTTGGACCAGCGACAGCTGTAGGAGAAGAGCTGATGGGTATTCCTTCCTTCGATACGCCTGATTATTCGGAACTATTTGCTGAAGAAAAAGACCTGATCAAGCGCTTGAAAAAAGTATTCTTGATGGTTGCTGGTAGCGCCGTTCAAAAGTTTGGACCAGATTTGGAGCAACATCAACAACTATTGATGTCGGCCTCTGATATTTTAATCCAGGCCTATTTGGCGGAATCTACTCTCCTACGTACCGAAA
>CAZLGZ010000251.1:0-3493 GCA_964558965.1 uncultured Flavobacteriaceae bacterium | reverse complement strand
AGCATCAAATGAATCCCTGTAGCAATTACTTCTCCGACCGCGATCCAATAGATACCAAAAGGAATGGTCGCTGCTAAGCTCAGAACCCGTACCAAAATGATCCACGGTTGATTCTTGAGTAATAACTGGGTTTCGCCTGTGATGTAAATGACATTAAGAAAAAGGGCGCAGTAGATATGCAATAGCCTGGCGAAACAGAATATTTGAACGATGAGAATAGAGGCCTCCCATTTTTCGCCTAGAAGGGCGAGAATTAAAGGTTCGGCAACGGAGCACAGTCCTAAAAAAATCGGGACAGCCATAAAGGAGGTCAATCCGAAAACCCGCATGAACTTGTTTCTAAGCTCCTCTCGATCGTTTTGTAAATCACTAAGACCGGGCAACATCACTTTGTTGATAATCGAGTCGATCGTGGCTGAAAAGAAATCCGTAAACTGTCTACCCCTTGTAAACAACCCCAAGCTGGCGCGGCTATAAAACTTCACAATGATAATAGAGGACGCCTGAGATACAAGGTTAGAGAGGAGGGAAGAAACCAAAAGGTTTACGCCGTACTTGTATAATTTTTTAAAGGAATCAACGGAGAATTTAAAGGAGAAATCCCATTTTGTCAGAACGGCGTACAAAAAGAGGTTGATTAGGTTTCGACTAATGTTTTGTCCAATAAGGGCCCAAATCCCATAGCCTTCATAGGCCATCCAAATAGCGATTACCCCAGCGATCGTGGTCGAGATAAAGTTAATTTTGGCCAGTAACTTAAAGTTGAGATCAATCTTAAGCAGGACATTGGGCACCAGATAAATGGAATTGATGATCATCCCAAGGGCGAGTACACGCAGGTACAAAGAGAGTTCGGGAGTGTCAAAGGAAGATGCAATGGCGGGAGATGAAAAGAAAAGTACGGTGTAAAACACCAAGGCCACACCGATATTGAAGCTAAAGGTGGTGCTGACGTCGTCTCGGTTGCGATCTTCTTTTTGAATCAGGGCATTAGAAAACCCTGCTTCCACAAAAAGGGTCGAAAAAATAATGAACACCAACAGAATCGAAAGAGTACCGTAATCCTGAGGATCCAGCAAACGGGCCAGGTAGATACCCAAAATAAACTGAACACCTTGCATTGCGAAGCGGTCAATACCACTCCAGATCATGCCACGAAAAATCTTTTTTGCTCTTCCGCTCATCAGCGTCCTTTTAGCAATCTGCTTTTCAGAAAGTTTTTGATGTACCAGGGACGCAGCTTTTGCCACTTACTGCGCCAATTATAGTGTTGTTTGTAAAAAATATTGTCCCATTTCAGGTGAGGTAGAACCACCGGGGGGTGATTCAACGGGAAACTCATCTTTTGAGAGGCCAAGCGCTTGTTGGTGGCATTAAAGGTGTGGGTGGCATCTTCGTTAAAGCCGTCATTCATGATTAGGTTCTGCGTAGGAACGATAAACAGGCCATTGTTGACAAAGGCACTGTAGAACCAAATATAGTCCCAAGCGTCCGTTTTGTCTTCGTAAGAAATTTTAGCGCGGTGTCGAATTTGACTTATGGCTTCTTTGTTCTGCAATTGGTCACCAACAATCGGGGCATTGAGATAGGGCGTATAATCCTCCATCATACTTTGGTGTATTTGCCAACGATCTTTCCAGGTAGCCCATCCCCACGTTTGCACATATTCACTAAAGTAATAGCTTTCGTTGCTGTCCCAAGATTCTTTGACTACGCTGGTACCCGTGATTCCAAATACGCGTAAATCCTGGCGGTAGCGCTCTAGTAGCTCAAAGCAAAAATCAAAAAAGCTCGTGTCAGGGATGCAATCATCTTCTAGAATGATTCCCTCTTCTTCATGGGCAAAAAGCCAATCAATCGCATCTTGCGGGTTGTATTTGCAGCCCAGATTCTTTTCGGAGTATTTCTTTTTCACCTCACACTCCCAATCGATATTTTCGTCCAGAAAACGTCGGGTTTCTTCGGTTTTTGCGAAGTCTTCTTCTTTGTTCGCCCTTGGGCCATCTGCGGCTATGTAGAGTTTTCTCGGCTTTATTTCACGAAGGCGATCTACCACGGATTTGGTTGGGCCTACTCGGTTAAAGACAATGAGTAGTACGGGAATATCTTGCGGGTTGTTCATGGCCAAAGGCTTATGCTTTTTGTGCAGCGGGCTGTTGGTTGCGTTTTTTCAGTATGATATCAACGACTTTATCCCAAGATCTGTTGTGTGCAAACTCCTCAATATTCCGACTTAATTCCTCTTTTTTGGCTGGATCGAGAGCCTCAATGGTTTCTAGGGTGTTGGAAAGGGCGTTATGGTGGGGCAGTACCCACCCCAATTTGTTCGCCTCCACATAGGTCGTTAAATCTTCCGGTCCTCCAACAATGACAGGGGTACAAAACTGTCTCGCCAATTGTACGGTGCCGCTTTCATGCCGAATATGTGCTTTATATAAATTCACTACAACATCTGCTGCGGCAAAGAATTCAGGTTGGTCTTGTGCTTCAATAAAGCCTTTAAAAGCAGTGTATTGGTTTTCAATTTTGTGCTTTTTTACCATGCTTTCCAATTCGCTATAGGCCAGATCTCCTTCGGGACCCGCGACCAGCCAATGCCAATTTTTCTTGCTTTTGAGGGCTTGAATGATGGGTTCGAAGTGTTTGTCACTTCTCAAGGTGCCAAAGGTGAGTATGAATTGGGTGGTGGCCTCCAGGTGAGCCAATCCATTTTTCTTAAGAAACCACTCTTTTTGTTCTTCAGAGAGTCTAACGGGAGTTTTTGCACCGTAGGGGATCACTTGAACAGCTTCCTTATCCGTAATTCTGAGGGTCTTTAGTAGATTGGCCTTCATTTTATCGCCATGCACAAAAGCCGAGATGGCATGTCGCACGATTTTCTTGCTGGCCGATTTACAAGCCGTTTTATAAAGGGCAGCAACGATGTTGGTCTGCTTAAAATTAAAATTCGTGTCGTGAAAGATCGCGAGGTAGGGGAGTTTGAGCTCTTCAACCCCCTTGGCAGCGCTGAGGTATTCAAAGGTTTCGAGCAGGGCAAAATCATAGTTTTTGTCACTGTTGGCTTCCTCTACAAAGGCCTGAAATAGAAGCTTCTGTTTTTTAACTCTGTCCAGTCCCCATTTGACTTTGTCGATCATTCCTGTCTTTCGGGTTTCAGGAGAAGCAAATTTTTTGAGTTGAACGACGTTATCACTGTAGTTTAATGGACCATCCAAACCAATAATTGTAGATTGATAACCTAATTTCGAGAAACTGCTGGTCAAGCCTTGGCAGTAGTCAAAACAGTGTCCAACTTTTTTGAAAGCACCCGGGCTGTAGATCAATATCTTCTTTGACACAATTATTTTTTGATTAGTCTTGGTAAAGGTCTAAAAATATAGAGAAATTAGCACCAAATTTTCCACATGTTAGTATTCATTATTCCAGTGAAAAGCGCTCGGGTTTCTTCCGATTGGGAATTTTTTTCAAAACTCGTTGACCGAACCGTTAAATC
>CAZLGZ010000250.1:0-3499 GCA_964558965.1 uncultured Flavobacteriaceae bacterium | reverse complement strand
TACCCCTCTTTAATTCTATAGCGTCCTGGTTGCTGCGCAAACGGTATCACCAAATCGAACTCTTTCTCAAATATCCCGCGGATGTGCAGCTCGAAGTACTCCAACAGTTGACCTATTTTGCCAAGGGAACCGAAATCGGAAAACAGTACGACTTTAGCTCCATGAATGGCTACCGGGATTTTGCAGAACGCATCCCCATTGTCAAGTACGAAGAGATCGCCCCTCAGATCGAAAGAACTCGCTTAGGGGAGCAAAATATTTTCTGGCCGACCCAAATTCGTTGGTTTGCCAAGAGTAGTGGAACCACCAATGCCAAGAGTAAGTTTATACCTGTTTCTCAGGAGGCTCTGGAGGATTGCCATTACAAATCAGGCAAGGACCTCCTGTGTCTTTATCTGAATAACAACGAAAACTCTCAACTCTTTACGGGTAAAAGTCTGCGCCTGGGAGGGAGTAAGGAACTCTACGAAGACAACGGTACTTTTTTTGGAGATCTATCGGCTATCCTCATCGATAATATGCCGCTTTGGGCCGAGTACAGCAGTACCCCGAGCAGCAAGGTATCCTTGATGTCGGAATGGGAATCCAAGCTGGAGGCCATCGTCTCGGAGAGTATCAATGAAAGGGTGACAAGCTTAGCGGGTGTGCCCTCTTGGATGCTGGTTCTACTCAATGCTGTGCTGGAAAAGACAGGGAAAGAGCATTTATTTGAAGTCTGGGAAAATCTGGAAGTTTACTTCCATGGAGGAGTGAGTTTTACTCCCTATCAGGAGCAGTATAAAGCCCTTTTGCCAAGGGCTAACTTCAAGTACTACGAGATTTACAATGCCTCGGAAGGCTTTTTTGGGATTCAGGACCGCAACGATGCAGACGATCTGTTGTTGATGCTGGATTACGGTATTTTTTACGAGTTTGTTCCTATGGATGAATACCATACCCAGCCTTTAAAAGCGGTACCGCTTTGGGAGGTTGAGCTCGGGGTGAACTATGCCATGATCATTACCACCAATGCAGGTCTTTGGAGATACAGTATCGGCGATACGGTTCGTTTTACCTCGTTGAACCCCTATCGGGTGAAGATTAGCGGGCGGACCAAACACCACATCAATGCCTTTGGGGAAGAACTCATTATAGAAAATGCCGAGATGGCGCTTCGGGAGGCATGCATTCAGACCGGTGCAGAGATTAAAGAGTATACGGCGGCGCCTATTTTTATGTCAGGGAAGGAGAAGGGAGCGCACGAATGGCTTATCGAATTCCGAACTCCGCCCAATGACTTAGAACAATTCACTACTGTATTGGACGAGGTTCTGAAGGATTTAAACTCCGATTACGAAGCCAAGCGAGCCAACGATATCACTTTGCGTCGACCTGTTCTGCACATTGCCCGAGAAGACTTGTTTTACGATTGGCTCAAGTCCAAGAACAAGCTGGGGGGGCAGCATAAAATTCCCAGACTTTCGAACAGTCGAGAGTACCTGGATGAGCTCCTTTCGATGAACTAGGGCAATACTGAACCTCTTCCTTGCGTTAAGGTAGAACCCAAATTTAACCTACAACGCATGTCACAACGATTAGTCCTGGTTTCGGATGTCTCCGGAAACCGCAAAGACCAGTGGATCACCACCTACCTCGCCGCCCTTCACCCGCATTTCGAAATCACCTATTACGACTTACAAGAACTCGGTAAATTCCGTCTTTCTTCAAAGGATCTCGTTTCGATGAGAGCTGACTTTTTGGACAACGCCTGGAGCCACGCCCAGGAGGCTTTTATTGAAGCAGAAAAACAAAAAAGTGCCGGTCAGGATACCGTTTATATGGGATTCGGATTGGGCAGTCAATTGGTCTGGGAAACTGTTGCTCCGGAATTAAATCCAAAATCCCTTTGGTTGGTTTCTTCTACAGAATTGGCCCCAGCTGATCATGTAGGGGAAATACCTGCCTATTTCTACTACGGAGAAAGAGATGAATGTCCGAAGCTGAAGGCACAAGACAAAAACCTAAGCATTGTTCCCCGTTTCGGTTCTAGTATGTACATGGATGATCACATCGCACAGTGTATCTGCAGCGATTTGATTGAAGTGGAGCACAGCCTGCAATCGGCTTAACTCACCGCTTTTAATTTATTGATGGTCTCGTAAGAGAGCTTTTCCTCAGCGTAAGCTTTGGTGACGTGGAATTCTTTGTCCTCGCTTGAGGGTAGGGTAAACATGGCATCGGTAAAGATAGCCTCGCACAAGGAGCGCAATCCTCGAGCGCCGAGTTTGTACT
Organism: uncultured Flavobacteriaceae bacterium; assembly: GCA_964558965.1. GTDB lineage: Bacteria > Bacteroidota > Bacteroidia > Flavobacteriales > Flavobacteriaceae > Aureicoccus. Next base: position 1,228 of record CAZLGZ010000250.1, on the reverse strand, counting down.
CAATCGCTTTTTCTACGATGAATTCCAGGGCTTCGTCATCAATACTGAAGTCGATTTCGTCCATAGAAAACAGCTTCTCGTACTGTTTAATAATCGCGTTCTTAGGCTCCGTCAGAATGGCGCGAAGGGTCTTGCGATCCAACGGATTCATGTGGGTTAACACGGGTAAACGTCCGATAATTTCCGGAATCAAACCAAATTCCTTGAGGTCTTTTGGAATGATGTACTGCAAGAGGTTTTCGTTGTCTAGCTGATCCTCAGCACGAGATGCACTATAACCGACCGCCTGCATGTTGAGGCGTTTGGTGATCAATCGTTCAATCCCATCAAATGCCCCACCAGCAATAAAGAGAATATTCTCCGTGTTGACTTCGATGAATTTTTGATCCGGGTGCTTACGTCCTCCTTTTGGTGGAACGTTCACCACGGTTCCTTCGAGGAGTTTCAGAAGGCCTTGTTGTACACCTTCACCAGAAACGTCCCGGGTGATGGAAGGGTTGTCGCTTTTGCGCGCAATTTTGTCGATTTCATCAATAAAGACAATACCTCTTTCGGCCTTCTCTAGATTATAATCGGCTGCCTGAAGCAGGCGTGTCAAGATACTTTCAACATCTTCCCCTACGTAACCGGCTTCCGTCAATACGGTGGCGTCAACGATGGCTAAGGGTACGTTAAGCATTCGAGCGATCGTCTTGGCCATTAAGGTCTTACCGGTACCGGTTTGACCAACCATGACGATATTGCTTTTTTGGATTTCGATTCCGTCTTCCTGGGATCGGGGTTGAAGTAGACGTTTGTAGTGGTTGTAGACCGCCACAGACATGACCTTTTTGGTTCTCTCTTGCCCGATGATGAAGCTATCCAGGAACTCCTTGATTTCGATGGGCTTTTTAAGGACGAGTTCAGCATTGATATCCTGCCCTTTGCTTTGTTTGGACTCCTCAGCAACAATGCTGTGGGCCTGCTCAATGCAACGGTCACAGATGTGCGCGTCAAGCCCGGCAATCAACAGATTGGTCTCTGGCTTTTTTCGCCCACAAAACGAACATTCTAAATTATCCTTGGCCATAATACATCTCTAAGATAGCTAACGAAAATCGAAAGTGATTCTTGTATCTACATGATTATCAGTAGATCACAATAGTCGGAACTAGTCTCTTTCCCTTACGAGAATCTCGTCGATCATCCCGTATTCTTTGGCCACTTCGGCCTTCATCCAGTAGTCGCG
>CAZLGZ010000249.1:0-3518 GCA_964558965.1 uncultured Flavobacteriaceae bacterium | reverse complement strand
ATATTTTTAAGGTCAGCTGCTTGGCCTTTTCCTTTACCATAGGTTTTAGTCGGCGTATTTACCGAAATAAAGATGATGTCTGCTCGGTCAATACCTCCGTCTACGTCAGTGGAAAAAAAGAGATTTTTTCCTCGGGTTTCCCCAACGATCTCGGCAAGTCCAGGTTCATATACTGGAAGTTTGTCCAAGTCATCGTCATTCCATTTTGCAATACGGTCTGGATTGATGTCAACAACGGTTACCCGAATTTCCGGGCACATTTTTGCGATAACCGCCATGGTAGGACCACCTACATAGCCTGCTCCAATACAGCAGATTTCACGGATGGTTTTCATGTGTGCTTTGATTTAGGTTAAAGAATGCGGCAAATTAACGCCATTTTTATTCAAGTGATTACGTCAAGGGGGTAATTTTTATAGAGAATATCCTCCTTTGATCGATAATTTAAAAGCTTAAACGATATATAACTCAGTCTCGTATCAATTCTCCTATTTTTACGCTCGAATAACTCCAAATCAGACTTTAAATTGAGCAATAAGGATCGCATCTGGTTGTCCTCACCGCACATGGGGGGTACCGAGCTCGACTATATTCATTCGGCCTTTGCAGAGAATTGGATTGCCCCTTTGGGACCCAATGTCAACGCTTTTGAAGAGGCTATTTCTACCCATTACAGTGATCAAAGACATGTTGCCGCCCTGAGTTCAGGGACTGCGGCTTTGCACCTTGGTCTCGAAATTCTCGGAGTAGGAGCAGGGGATGAAGTCCTTTGCCAAAGTTTGACTTTTTCGGCTTCCGCCAATCCGATTGCCTATTTAGGGGCCTCGCCTGTTTTTGTCGACAGCGAATGGCAAACCTACAATATGGATCCGGAGGCTTTGGAAGAAGCGATTCAAGCCAGATTGAAAGCCGGCGTAAAACCGAAGGCCATTGTGGCCGTTCACCTTTATGGCATGCCTTACCAGAACGACCGTATCACCGCCATAGCTGAGCAATACGGTATTCCGATTCTGGAAGATAGTGCAGAATCGCTGGGCAGTCATATTGATGGTGTTCCATGCGGTAGCTTTGGTGATTTGGGTATTCTTTCCTTTAATGGGAATAAAATCATCACCACTTCAGGAGGTGGTGCCTTGGTTTGCCGAACAGAGAAACAAAAGAAGAGAGCCATCCATTTAGCTACCCAGGCCCGTGATGAGGCGCCTCATTATCAGCATTCTGACATTGGATACAACTACAGAATGAGTAATGTTTTAGCCGGAATCGGTCGAGGTCAGATGGAGGTTTTAGCCGATAGAGTAGCGTCTCGTCGAAAGAATTATACCTCTTATAAGGAAGAATTGGCCGGATACGAGGAAATTGATTTTTTAGAGGAACCGGAAGGCTACTTTAGCAACCGATGGCTAAGCACTATCATGACACCTTCTTTTGAAATAAGAGAAAAAATACGTCTGGGCTTGTGGGAAGAGAACATAGAATCTCGGCCCATGTGGAAGCCTATGCACTTACAACCCGTCTTCCAAAAGAACCATTACTACGGAGGCAATGCCGCTGAGGACATCTTTGACCGAGGTCTATGCCTGCCGAGTGGTTCTAACTTAACCGAACAGGATTTGGATCGTGTTTTGAGCCAAATCCACAAAATCATGAAATCGTGATTAAAAGCTACCTAATCAGCATATCTCATCGCTACGCCTCCAAATGGTTGGTGCTAGCTATAGATGTTGCCATTATTGGCGTTTCTTTTGTCTTATCGTACTTGGTACGTTTTAACCTGAGTTTTGATTTTGACGTGCAAATGCTGCTCAAGCAATTGCCTGTCGTTTCTTTATTGGGCTTAGGGGCTTTCCTGATTACCGGATCCTACAAAAGTGTGATCAGGCATACAGGGGCAAAGGATATCTACAATATTTTCAATGCCATCTGCCTCTCGAGCATTTTGATGATCTTTTTTGTCATGATCGTTCGCTGGGGGGGATTTTTGACTGGATTCACTATTCCACTATCCATCATTATTATCCACAGTCTGATCAGTTTTGTGATCTTGACTGCCTCGCGTTACGTTTTTAAAACTTCTTATGCTTCTTTGACGAGTCAATTCAAGCGCACAAAGAATATTTTGATTTACGGTGCGGGTCAATCGGGTATTTTGACCTACAATGCCTTGAGTAACCACAGCTACAGTTCATCCAAAGTGGTTGGTTTTATCGATGATGATAAAAAGAAAATAGGAAAGAAGATCAATGGCGTCCGCGTTTTTGATCGTCGGGTACTCAACGATTTCTTTCTCGCTAAAAATGATATTCGAGAAATCATTTTTGCCATTCACAATATTGAGCCGACTAAACTTCGAGAAATGCTGGATGGTTTGATCGAATATCCGGTCAAGGTCAAAAAGGTTCCGCCAGTTGAAATTTGGATTGACGGTGAGTTTAAGGTCTCTCAGATCAAACAGGTCCAGATTGAGGATCTCTTGAACCGAACTCCGATACACATTAAGAAATCGAAAGTATCTCAGCAGCTTTCCGGAAAAACCATTATGGTAACCGGAGGAGCGGGGTCTATCGGTAGCGAGATTGTCCGCCAGATCTGTAAGTACGACTACCACCGTCTGATCATCATTGATCAAGCGGAATCCGCTTTGTACGATTTGCAGCAGGAATTGAAGCAGCAAGGCTACCACAATTTTGTGCCTTTTGTCGCTGATGTACGCGACAAAAAGCGCATGACCCAATACTTCGAAGAATTCTCTCCGGATATGGTTTATCACGCGGCAGCGTATAAACACGTTCCCCTGATGGAATACAATGCCTACGAAGCGGTACGTATTAATATTCAAGGTACCCGCAACATTGCTGACTTGGCACAGGATTATGGTGTAGAGAAGTTTGTATTTATCTCTACGGACAAGGCGGTCAACCCAACGAATGTCATGGGAGCGACTAAGCGTATTGCAGAAATGTACATCAGTTGTAAACACCAGGAGGGAAAGACCAAGTTCATCACTACCCGATTTGGTAATGTTCTCGGATCGAACGGTTCGGTGATCCCTCTTTTTAGAAAGCAAATTGAAAAAGGCGGTCCTTTGACGGTTACGCACAAGGATATCACCCGTTATTTCATGACCATACCCGAGGCTTCGCAATTGGTATTGGAAGCGGCTTGTATGGGAAAAGGAGGAGAAATATTCCTCTTCGATATGGGTGAATCCGTAAAGATTTACGAATTGGCGAAGAACATGATTAAACTTTCTGGTTTGCGTTATCCGGAAGACATCGATATCAAGATTACCGGCTTACGTCCAGGAGAAAAGCTCTATGAGGAGCTTCTAGCCAATGGAGAGAACACCCTGCCGACCTATAATGAGAAAATCATGATCAGTAAGGTAAGGGAATTGGATTATGCTACAATCCGCAAGGGAATTGAGGAATTATGCGCAGCAAACTCTATTTATTTTGAGCCCGAAAAAATTGTCGAATTAATGAAGGGGATCGTCCCTGAATATATTTCGAATAACT
>CAZLGZ010000248.1:0-3524 GCA_964558965.1 uncultured Flavobacteriaceae bacterium | reverse complement strand
ACTTCAAACCAATGTGTGGTCGTCCGAGTTGTCTAAACTGGTGGCTAACGCATTTTTGGCTCAACGGGTTTCTTCGATCAACTCTATATCCGCTCTGTGTGAACGCACTGATGCTAATGTTGATGAAGTGTCCAGAGCCATTGGGTTTGACAGCCGAATCGGGCCTAAATTTCTAAAATCCTCCGTTGGTTTTGGAGGGTCTTGTTTTCAAAAAGACATCTTAAACCTCGTCTATATTGCCAAGAGTTTCGGCCTACAGGAGGTTTCAGAATACTGGGAGCAGGTAATTATCATGAATGATTACCAGAAAAGACGTTTTGCGGATAACATTGTGTCTAGCTTGTACAACACCATTTCTGGTAAAAAACTCGTGTTCTACGGTTGGGCCTTTAAAAAGGACACCAACGATACCCGGGAATCAGCCGCCATCTATGTTGCCGATGCCCTTTTGGATGAAAATGCGCATCTAGTGGTTTATGATCCAAAAGTACCGGCAGAGCAGATTTATGCTGACCTGGATTACCTTGGAACCCGCTCTCCGGAAGACAACAGAAGGCTACTTACCGTAGTCAATGATCCTATGGAAGCTTCACAAGACGCGCATGCCATTGCCGTATTGACCGAATGGGATGAGTTCAAGGAGTACGATTGGAAGGCCATCTTCAATAAAATGCTCAAACCCGCCTTTGTTTTTGACGGACGTCGCATCTTGGATAACAAGAAAATGGAGGAGATTGGATTTAAGTTCTATAAGATTGGAGAATCGTAATGATCTCGTTACGCTATATAAAACCGGCTCTAAAAGAACCGGTTTTTTTTATTCTACCTTTGTTTGCACTAGAAGAAGAACACCTTGAAAATACTCGTTACCGGAGCGGCTGGCTTTATTGGATTTCATCTCTGTAAAGCCCTTTTGGACAGCGGTCATGATGTTGTTGGCTTAGATAACATCAACGGCTACTATGATGTGAAGCTAAAGTTTGCCCGCTTGGAACAGTTGGGCATATCTCAAATAGACGCAACACCCTTTAACATCCGATGCGAAAGCAGTAAACACGGCCCTCAATTCAAATTTGTTCGCATGCACCTGGAAGATCGCGAGAAACTTCCAAAGCTGTTTCGAAAAGAAAAATTTAACCGGGTGTGCAATCTCGCTGCCCAAGCCGGGGTGCGCTTCAGCATCGAAAATCCAGAACCCTACATCGACAGTAATGTCGTTGGATTCTTGAATCTTCTTGAGTGCTGCCGAAATTTTGATATTAAACACCTGGTCTACGCCAGTAGCTCAAGTGTCTATGGATTAAGTGAAGAAATACCCTTCAGTACCCAGCACAAAACAGAGCAACCCATAAGTTTATACGCCGCCACCAAAAAGAGTAACGAGCTGATGGCCCATACCTACAGCCACCTCTTTTCTTTGCCTACCACTGGTTTGCGGTTTTTTACGGTCTATGGTCCTTGGGGACGTCCGGACATGGCCTACTTTCTGTTTGCTGACGCTATTCGACGAGACAAGCCAATCAAAGTATTCAACAACGGCCTTATGGAACGAGATTTCACCTTTGTTGGTGACATCGTGAAAGGAGTGCAATTGGTCTTGGAATCAGATACCTCGTCAAGAGAGAAAAACAAAGAGTTTTACCGCATTTACAACATCGGGAAGAACCGGGCCGAAAAACTGCTGGATTTTATCCAAACTATCGAAGAATTAATGGAGAAAAAGGCAGAAAAAATCTTGTTACCTATCCAACCCGGAGATGTACTGAAAACCTGGGCAGACGCGTCTAACCTCAGTCAAGACTACGGCTACTCCCCTTCAACCAGCATTCGAGAAGGTTTGACTGAATTTGTTCATTGGTACAAAGAATTCTACTCTTCCGAAGACGAATCCACCAGTTAAGAAACCGTTGTTTCTTTAATTCCTCCAATATCGGCTGCGACTTGGCTAAAGGAACTTTGGTGAGACCCATAAATTTCTTTGGTTCTCGAGAGACAAAACAGATCCCACACCGCATTTTCAATGGAGGATTGGGCGTTGCGGTCGTAACTCTCAATCTTGTTGGATAAAATACAGGCACCGTATTTTTCTTCAATCGCCTTTTTTAATACCGCATCATCGGTCGAAAGAAAGAAGGTTCTGTTTGGATTTTCCTCCAGTTTTTGATCTATGAGCTTGTAAAACTTTTCATCCGAGCTCTTTTCAATACTCACTACGTGATCACTTCGGCGAATATGCAAGCCTACGGTATCCACAAAGGCGCTGGCAGTCTCCTCGATTTTGGTCTGAATCGACGCCACAGGCTTAAGGTAGCTGTAGTTGCCCTTGATCGGAGCAATACGATAACAGCACGACATAAAACGATTGTCACCAGAAGATTCAAAAAACTCCTCTAGTCTGGGCTTAAAAGCATCTATTAAGTAGTTATCCAGCTCGCGATAAAGACTCATATTATCCTGATCAACAGAATGATATACAGGATTCAAATCCGTCTTATTATCAATGATTTCGGCATTTGTGATCTCCCCTAACTGGTCAGCAATCATTCGAAGTTCTCCACTTACCCGGTGCCCCTTTATTAAGTTTTTAAGGCTTCTCAGCACATAAGGGTCCTGCCCGGCCAGCTTATTTCTTTTTGTTTTGATGAAGTAATTCGGATAGCCCTCCGGACAATTGAGCAGTTTAACCCTTTCCCCTTCATAAACCAAGGGCTCAAATAAGGATTCCCAAGGCGCGTTGAGCTGAAAATTATTCAGCCACAACAGGGTCATGTCCATATCGTATTGTTCCAACCAGGGGAATACAGAATCTATCGCTCTTAATCGATTGGCTAGGCCTCCAACCGGTTCAAAATACATCATGCTAAAAAGAAATAATTGTCGTTAATAACACTCTAGCGGTTACTGGTCTACAAAAAAACACTATTAACCACAATTAATTGCGCTGAGTACAAATATTAATCATCTTTGCGGGCGTCAAATCTATATTGAATTTACCAATGAAAACAGCATTGATTACAGGAGCTACTGGCCAAGATGGTGCTTATTTAAGCGAGTTCCTACTGAAGAAAGGTTATACGGTACACGGTCTTAAAAGAAGATCATCTCTTTTCAATACTGATCGAATTGACCATTTATATGAAGATCCTCATGTAGAAGGCCGCAAGTTCATTCTGCATTACGGAGATATGACGGATTCGACCAATCTAATTCGTCTGATACAAGAAATTCAACCAGATGAAATCTACAACCTGGCTGCGATGAGTCACGTGAAGGTTTCTTTCGAAACTCCAGAATATACGGCCAACGCTGATGGTATTGGAACTTTGAGAATCTTGGAGGCGGTTCGCCTACTTGGACTCGAGAAGAAAACCCGTATCTATCAAGCCTCTACCTCGGAACTATACGGGAAGGTACAAGAGATTCCGCAGTCGGAAACCACTCCGTTTTACCCTAGATCACCTTACGCTGTAGCTAAACTGTATGCGTATTGGATTACCGTAAACTACCGAGAGGCTTATGGGATG
>CAZLGZ010000247.1:0-3558 GCA_964558965.1 uncultured Flavobacteriaceae bacterium | reverse complement strand
CCCTAATAGAAAGCCTTGACAGCTCCCATGAAAATCAGTAAACCACTCTGTATCAACAACTATCGACGAATTTTTCGTCTTTCCGGTCTTCTCCTTATCCTTTTGACTTTTTCTGCTTGTGACGGATATCGACCCGTACTGGAACAAAAACCGATTGTATTTGATCAAAAGCGAAAAGAGTTAACAAAAGAGTATTTGAAAACTCGGTACAACCTGCCTGCCGAGAGTGTACAAATTGAGCCGAGGATGATTGTGCTCCATTGGACGGCTATTCCCACCCTGGAAAAATCCTTTCAGGCATTTTACTCGTCAACCCTACCCAATCACCGCAGTCTGATCAAAGGAGCAGGTCAATTGAATGTTTCGGCCCATTTTTTAGTAGATCGAGACGGTAAAATCTATCAATTACTACCAGAAACGACCATGGCCAGGCACGTGATCGGTTTGAACCACTGTGCTATTGGTATCGAAAACGTAGGAGGAGAGGAGCAGCCCCTGACCAAGGAACAGCTTAAGGCCAATGTATGGCTGGTTAAGGAATTAAAGTCCAGGTATTCCATTGACTATGTTATCGGACACCACGAATACACCCTCTTCGAAGAACACCCGTTGTGGCTCGAAGTAGACAAAGGCTACCGAACCCAAAAAACAGACCCCGGGGATGACTTTATGAAGCGTGTGCGTTCAGCCACTAGTAAATTAGGGTTTAAGCCCCTGCCTGTAATTGAAAACACCAACCAAAACCAACACCCATGATATTTCGCTCTTCTCTGATTTTAATTGCTTTGCTGTGTTTAGCTTCCCCTGCGATCGGTCAAACCAAGCTGACACAAAAGAGTTTCGAACAGTACGAACGCTATCAGGAAAAAAACCTTGATAAACGTCGCATCAAACACGAAGAAATACAACCACTGATCGAAAAGCTCGAACGACATCCCGCTTTCGAGATTAATACCGTGGGCTATTCTATTGAAGGCCGAAGTCTATCCCTGATCAGTATAGGGAGAGGAGAAACGGACGTTTTTATGTGGTCTCAAATGCATGGGAATGAACCGACGGCGACACAATCCATTTTCGATGTGATCAACTGGTTTAAATCCCCAGATTTTAAGGAAGAAAAACGAGCCATTCTAGCCAAACTAAGAATCCACTTTTTACCGATGCTCAATCCAGATGGAGCAGAAGTCTTTCAAAGAAGAAATACCCTGGGAGTCGATATCAACAGAGACGCCTTACGTCTTGCTTCCCCCGAAAGTCAGGTGTTAAAAAGAGTTCGGGATAGTTTGAATGCAGAATTTGGTTTCAACCTGCATGATCAGCAGATCTACTACAATGCCAAGCGTTCAAAGAATCCCGCAACGATCACCTTTTTAGCTCCTGCTTACAATTACGAAAAAGACATCAACGCCACTCGGGCTGATGCTATGAAAGTAATCGTTTATTTGAATCGTTTAGTTCAAGAGCACATACCGGGTAAGGTAGGCAAATGGAATGACGATTTTGAGCCTCGGGCTTTTGGAGACAATGTTCAAAAGTGGGGTACCAGTACCATCTTAATCGAATCCGGAGGTCGACTCGGAGATCCCGAAAAACAATACATCCGCAAACTGAACTTTTTGTGTTTTGTGGGAGCCTTTGAGAGCTTGGCCAAAAAGTCTTTCACCAAAATGCCGCTATCAGAATACGAGGCGATTCCCCAAAACGATTTCAAGCTGTTCGACTTAAAGATTACCAACGTAACGTACCTGATACAAGGCAAACCATATGTTTTGGATTTGGGAATCATGCGACAAGAGCGGGACGACGAAGACCACCGCTACTTTCATTTTGAAGGGCGTATCGCAGACCAAGGAGACTTATCGACCTATTACGGTTATCAAACCTTTGATGCCACTGGCTATACGGCTGTTGCCCCTAAAGTCACTTACAATACCACCCAGGCCGAAAACGGTATGTTGTTCCTGGTAAACGACGAGGAATTACTCAATAAGGGAGTGGCTTATGTCCGTGCGGATGGGGTAAACCCAGAGACTCGTTTCACGAAGAGTCCCCTTCATATTGTTCCCAGAAAATTTGAGTTACCTCCTTTTTCTTTGAAGGTAGGGATGAACCCAACCTTCTTCCTCAAGAAAGACGGTAAGCTCACCCATGCGGTCATCAACGGTTTCTTATTGGAATTGCCGAATCCGGACTACAGCAACTTCGGCAACGCCTTGATTATTCGGTAAGCCTTACTGACACCCCCCGGTGAAGCCATCGGAATCAAATCGGGTCTGCACAGCCCCTTGGCCGTCTTCCTGAACCAATTGAATGACCAGGTTGTTGAAGCCACTGCCATCCCTTTTCGGAGAACAGTATTCAAAGAGGTAGAAGCTACTGGCCGCTTGAGAAACGCGATCAGAAATAGCGCTAAAGGTCTGCTCCAGCTCTTCTTTGTCTTGTGCGATCACACTAAAGGTTTTACCAATTGCTGTAAGCACATCGGTTTCAATTTCCGCTCCTAAACCAATAGTGTAAAAAGAAATATTGGGATCGGCAATTTCGACTACGCGCAAAGCCTCTTCTTCGGTATAACGAGAAGCCTGATCAGAACCATCTGTAAAGAGGACAATACTGGCGGCGGTCACAAAAGAGTCCTGCAGATTATCCACAATCAATTCTTCGGCAATCTCTGTCGATTTAATGACCGCTCCATACAAGTCCGTCGACGGGTCTTGACTAATGCCCGGCTCTATACCGGCAATAGCCTCGGTCAGTAAAGCCTTGGAAGAGGTAGCCCCTTGCAACAGATGCAATTCATCCTCTCCATCGAACCAGTAAATCGCCATTTGTACCGATTCATTTTCTACCTCGGGCAGCACCTGGTTTAAAAAGCTGGTAGAAGCCGTTTTGAGTTCCTCCAAACTGCTTTCTAAAACAGAATTACTCAAGTCCAAAACCAATAAGGTATTGTTACTGAATATCTGGGCGTTGGGTGAAATCCGCGCAAAGGATTCCGAAGAAGAAACCGGGTTGAAGCAGGCGTCGTTCCGTCCTTGCTCATACAGTCTAAAATCAGAGGCCTCCAAACCGCTGACCGGGGTACCATCAATAGCCGTGGCCCTCAGTAGAACAGAAACCTTACCCGGCAGTGTTGTAAACTGTTCCTGAATCGATAAGAAATAGCTGTTGTTGTCTAAACCAAGGCAGGGATCGGGCTCTTCACCAAGGCCATATATGCTGCTGTTCAGGTTGCGGTTGTTGGTGACCAAACGGTTGTCACAAGCCGCAAATAGTAGGCAGAAAACGAGCAGGGATAGTCCAATGAATTTTTTCATTTGAAGCGATATAGGTTCAAATCCAGAACGAAGATAGAGGGAAAATCATTTGGTCCTTCCGTTAAAATTGGCTTTAAAGAAGTGTTAAAAGCGAATTCCAGCTGTTAAAGACCACCAAATTCAATCGGAAATCAATAACTTGAAGATCACTAAAGAACCTAAAATGGAAATCAAAGTCAACGGCCAAATGCACACGGTTGACGTGGATCCGGACACCCCTGTACTCTGGGTACTTCGAGAC
>CAZLGZ010000246.1:0-3570 GCA_964558965.1 uncultured Flavobacteriaceae bacterium | reverse complement strand
TGAGTGCCTTTTGACTGTACTACTCCAACCGATTTGGCGAAATTCTCAAAAACGAACCCCGAACCAATTCTTTGGGCGAAGAGGTCGAAACTGGCCGAGTGGTGCTCTTTCGGGGGAATATAGGAACCGCTTTTATCTATGGCTTGGAATCCTTTGCCGATTGGAATATCAAAGAAGTGGCTTTCCCGGGGCTAGAGAAAGCGAAGCTGAATCTCTTTGTCAACTTGGCTCTGACGAATTCGGAGTATACCGATTCCGAGCAGAACAATGTGGAGGGGAACAAAGTCGAATTTATTCCGGAATTCAATTTGAAGACTGGACTGAATTTTGGCTACGGGAACTTTTTGGGAAGTTTGCAGTATACTTATCTCTCGGAGCAGTTTACGGATGCGACCAATGCTCCCCAAGATATCAATGACAACCAAAGGGGGATTGAAGGGACAATCCCAGCCTATGATATCATGGACCTTTCGTTCTCGTACTCCTGGAAAATGTTCAAGTTAGAGGCCGGAGTCAATAACTTATTGAATAACTCCTATTTTACTCGGCGTGCAACCGGTTACCCAGGTCCGGGAATTATTCCCGCAGAACCCAGAACGTTTTACACCACTCTTCAGCTGAAGTTGTAGAGGGGGGGCGTAGACTTATTTACTGGAGTTGACGGATTCCTGATTTTGTTCTGACTTTAGCTGGGTTACCAAGTTTGAAATGGATTCCTTCAAGGTGAATTCAAAGTTCTTTAAGTCGCTGCCCATTTGATCGATCACACTCATCATATCAACAACGGTGGTGGAAGAATCAAAATTGAGGATCTTCTGGAGAAGTGAATTCGCAAAATCAGCGTACTCCTTTTGGTAATTATAAACCTCGGAAATGGCTTGAACGGTCTCAAAATCAAACTCCTGTATGATGCCGGAAATTTTGGCGGCTTCAAATGCGGTATCATTCAAGTTTGCATAGCCTAAGCCCTTCCAGCCTTTAATTTCCGTGTGCTTAAAGACGGTATTCCCCATATAGGGTTTGAGGTAGTCCGATTCTTTTACCCTATTGCGATTTGCATCAAACTCCAGCTCAATCGATTGGTGATATGCATAGGCTGATTCTAGTTTTGCTTTGTTGTTTTCGAGCTCTTCGATTATGAAGGTGAGGGACTTCTCTTTCTTTTCGTAGATTTTCTTTTCGCTCTGTTTTTCTCCAGCGAAAACGCCCAGATAAACACCAAAGGCGACAATTAAGAACTCGATGAAGTATTTGGAAATCGTCCTGATATTTAAAACCATATTCTCTCTATTGATCTATTCGTTTGGGTAAATGCGGTTCAGGTTCGCTTTAGTATCTTGTGTCTTTATGATGTCAAGCAAATGAAAAGACTTCTTTACACCCTGTTCGCACTTGTTCTTTTATTGTGTGTTTACGCGGCCTATATTTTAAATTCCACAGGCTTTTTTAGGAAGGTAGAAAATACGAATACCCAGGCAATTCTTCAATCGATTCCTCTCTATGGTACGGAAGATTTAACCGTAAGCCAGCAAGGTGAATTTGTTCTTATTTCTGCCACCAAACGTGGGGTTCAATATCCGGATGCTGATCATCAGGATGGTCTATATTTTATGGATTTACGAGAAGAAGGGGCAAGGCTGAAATTGATTTCAGGGAATTTTAAAAAGGCGTTTCATCCCCACGGCATCGACATGGTTCGATTAGATAGCAGCACACACCGACTTTTTGTAATTAATCACGTAGATGAGGTTAATTCGGTGGAGGTCTTTACTTTACATAATCGAGATAGCTTGGTTTTTGAAGAAACCTTGACCAATGAGCAGATGTTTAGTCCCAACGATATTGTTGCCCTCGGAGATCGGGAGTTTTACTTTACCAATGATAAAAACGCTAGCAGCACTTGGGGGAAATTTCAAGAGAACTATCTGGGTAAGGCTGCGTGCAAAATCACCCATTATAATGGACAAGAATACCGAACGGTGGCCGACGGCCTGGCCTATGCCAACGGAATCAATTACGATGCAGAAAGAGAGTTGATGTATATCGCATCCTCCCGGGGATTCCTGGTCAATGTGTACCACAGAGAAAGCAACGGAGATTTGACCTTGCTCAAAAGCATCCCTTGCGACACAGGTGTAGATAATATCGAACTCGATACCAATGGGGATTTATGGATCGGCTGTCATCCCAACTTAATGGCTTTTAAGTCTTACAGCCAAGGCAAGAAGGCAAAGGCTCCTTCTGAAATAATCAAGTTGGTTTACAAACAGGATGGAAGCCACACCCTAGAGTCTTTCTTTGTGGATGACGGCACCAACATTTCTGCCTCTTCAACAGCTGCGGTCTTCCAAAACAAAGTGATTGTTGGTAATGTTATGGATGATCACTTTGTGATTTTGAAGAGGTGATCGTCTTCAAACTATTCAAAAGAAATTGAGTATTGATTTGATCTTCAATTAAGCGGTCGGGGCGCCCTGTTTCTTAAGTAGAATTCTGCCTATGTTGATTAGAAGAACCGTCAGACAGACGGCTACCGTTCCAATGATGTAAGGGTAATTTCCGTCAAAACCAGAAGGGGATAAATGCTTTAGGAGGATACCCGAGTAGGCCCAGACAAAGACGAGCCCATAGGCAGCATTCCAGTCCTTATTCATTCGAAGGATTCCAATGACCAAACCGATCAAAAGAATCACACAGGTCCAAATCGTTTCGCTGATACCGAATCCGTTCCATTGAATGCTGACAAGGAGAGCGGTAACATTTGCGATGGTGGCTACGGTTATCCAACCAAAATACACACTGAAGGGAAGTCGAATGAAAAGTTTCTGTTTGCCTGTGAGCTTGTGGTTATTAACTATATCGGCAATCTTGATGAGGGTGATAAGCAAGACAAGCATCAACAACACAGACGACCAGATAATCCCATAATGCCAGGCAAAAATCCAGGCAATGTTGGCCAGGGCGTTGAGGATGAAATAACGGCGAATACGGCTGTTGCCTTTTTCTTCATCTGTTGCAGACAGTCCTTGCCCAATGCTAAATTGGTAGATGGTATACCCTAAAAGGAGCAAGTAGATTAGCCCCCAAATCGAAAAGGTAAGGCCTGCTGGCGTAAATAGATTGCCTAGATTGTCAGAAGCTTCCCCAGTCGTAACTCCTCCAATAGGCAAGGCATTGGCCAGGTAGTTCACAGCAATCACGCCAGCGAAGGACAGGGCAACCAAGATTTTGAGAGCGGTATCTTTTTTAGTCATGGTAAATCAATTTAGGTTGGCGAATGATTATTAGTCTAGTTGTGATTTAGGAGTGGAGATTGTTTTTCCAAGATAGGGATTTATAGGGTGTTGGATTTTGGAAAGATGTTCTCGTGGTAAGGATTGGCTTCACTTCGCTCACCCTTCCTTTGAGCTCAATATTGCAAATACAAATCCGCATCGCCTTCGGCAAGGATTGGCTTCGCCCTTCCTGACAAAGCTCCGTAGTCTAAATGAAAAGCTTGTAAACCTGCGGTTTAAGCCCTTTTTATTTTCATTTCGATTAGGAAGCGAGCTTCCATCTCATTCAAATAAA
>CAZLGZ010000245.1:0-3579 GCA_964558965.1 uncultured Flavobacteriaceae bacterium | reverse complement strand
ACGCGGTACCGTGGCCATCAATATTTTTATTGGACTGGTCATCGTCTGGGCCTTCTGGAACTTGACCAAATTACTGGGCATGAAAATGATCAGCAGTGTAGTTGGGGGCTTTATGCAGGTGGGTTTTATCGTCCTTGTAGTGGTTTTTCAACAGGAAATCAGAAAGTTCCTCGTCATGATCGGCTCGGCAAACTTTCCGAATAAGCAGAACTTCAGCCGCTATTTCCGGTTCCTTCGACAGCAAACCGAGATCCCGACAAAGACGGATGTAGACGCCGTCCTGCGCGCCTGCGAAAAAATGAGCGGTAACAAGACGGGAGCACTCATAGTCATGGAACGGACCAACAGTCTGGATTTTATAAAGTCGACGGGAGATAAGATGAGTATCGAAATCACCCAACCCATTCTAGAAAGTATCTTCTATAAAAACAGCCCCTTGCACGACGGAGCGGCCATTGTCCAGGGCAATAAAATCACGGCCACCCGGGTTATCTTGCCGGTGTCCAACGAAAGGAATATTCCACTTCGCTACGGTCTTCGCCACCGGGCAGCCATTGGAATAACCGAAAGTACCGACGCCCTTTGTCTGGTCGTAAGTGAAGAAACAGGACAAATCTCTTACATCAAAGACCGGTCATTTGTGCCTTTCAAAACTTTGGACGAACTTTCAGAAAAAGTGAAAAAAGATTTAGGCTAACCCCCTGATAGTCTGCACCTACTAAACACCAACCCGATGAACTGCAAGAATTGCAATTTCTCGCTGCGAACCGACTACAGCTTTTGCCCAGATTGTGGCGCCAAAGTAATCCACGGACGTATCACCTTTAAAGGACTGGTTCACGACTTTGTCGAGCGTTATTTCAATGTCGACAACACCTTTATTCGGACGATTATCCACATGCTGATCAAGCCCGAAGTGGTTATTTTGGGCTACCTCAATGGAATTCGACGGAAGTACTTAAATCCGGCCAGCCTTCTAGCCATTGCCTTAACCCTATCCGGACTTACTTTGTTTGTGATGAAATCCTATGCCTGGGATCTGATTGATTTTGAAATCATCAATGGCAACGGCAATGCAGAAGCAAACCGAAAAATGACAGGAGCTAATATGGAATACAGCTCCTTCATCTTTTTGGGCTATATCCCGATTTTGGCCTTGTCTGGATTAATCGCTCTAAACGTGAAACGCTTGAGTTATGTCGAAAACATCCTCGCGGCCATTTATATTCTGGCCAATTACAGCATTTTCATGTTCCCTGTTACCTTGGTTGCTCTTTTCGCCATCCCGAAATATTACTTGCTCGTAGCGACTCTTGGGCTTATGACCATGGCAACCTACAGTGTGTATGTCTATTGGCGACTAAATAGCGAAACCGGAATCGGAACCCGAATCGTGCAGGCCATGGCTTTTTTAATGCTCTACGTGATGGGCTTTTTCGGGTTATCCATAGTCACTTTTATCATCAATCTACTCCTGGGGGTAATCGAAATCAAAGACTTCTTACCGCCTGGCGCTCTCGATTAAACTGCTATGAACTGTAAAAACTGTAATAAAGCTCTGCGCACGGACTATCTGTTTTGCCCCAGTTGCGGAGCCAAGATCATTCGTAGACGCCTGACGATTAGTCATTTATTGGAAGACTTTAAAGACCGCTTCCTGAATATTGACAATACCCTATTAAGGACTCTTCGCCATATGACTACGAAGCCCGAGGTGGTCATACTGGATTATATCAACGGGGTTCGAGGGAAGTACCTAAATCCGGTCTCCTACATCACCCTGACCTTGGCCTTTGTAGTTGCCAATTACTACGTTCAAGCAACCTTCTTTCCGGATATCTTAACAGTAAGCGATATGATGAATCTGGATTCCAGTAAGAATCCAGCTTTCGATCAAATGATGGCGGAAAATATGGAGAATTTTCTCCAATTTACCATTGACAATATATACCTACTCACCTTTGCAACCATCCCTTTTTTGGCCTTAACCAGTAAAGTGATTTTCTGGAAGATGAAGGACCTAAACTACAGCGAGCATATTGTTCTGAACACCTATGCCTATTCTCATGCTTATATCCTAACGACCTTAATGAGTCTTGCCAGTCTATGGAACAAAGAAGTATTCTATTGGTCTTCGGTAATGGCTTCGCTCCTCATGATACTGTACTACGCCTTCACAATGAAGCGAGTCTTTGATCTGAGTTTTGTTGGGATTCTGGCCAGGACCTTGCTGTTCTTCGCCTTTGGGGCCGTTCTCTATGTGGCCTTGATATTAATAATGATTCTGATCATCTTTTTAAACCCAGAACTACGCGAGAGCTTTATCCCCAAAGAAAGTGCTATTTTATTAAACCTACCCCAGTACTTCCTCGTCTAGGAATTGAGCTTCGTACAGGTCGCGGTAATAGCCGCCTTTTTCGAGCAACTCTTTGTGGGTGCCTGTTTCTACAATCAGGCCGGCATCCATGACCAGAATGCGGTCTGCCTTTTTGATGGTGGCCAGGCGGTGAGCAATGATAATGCTGCTGCGGCCCTCAGTAATCTTATCGGTCGCCTTCTGTATAAGTTGCTCCGTATAGGTATCGACCGATGAAGTGGCCTCATCCAGAATCAGGATGGAGGGCTTACTGACATAGGCCCGTAAGAAGGCAATCAATTGACGTTGCCCTCCAGAAAGCATAGAACCTCTTTCCTTTACATTGTACCCGTACGCACCTGGCAGGCTCGAAATAAACTCATGCACTCCAATCTGCTTGGCGGCATCCTCAATATCCGAGAGCTTGATATCGGGGTGGCCTAAAGAAATATTCTGCTCGATGGTATCGGCGAATAAAAAGACATCCTGAAGGACAATGGCAATGTGCCTGCGCAGCGCCGATAGTTCGAATTCCCGGACATCGGTTCCATCAATGCGAATGTTTCCACTGCTGATATCGTAGAATCGATTCAGTAAGTTGATGATGGTTGACTTGCCCGCTCCGGTAGCCCCTACAATGGCCAGGGTTTCCCCTGCTTTGACATCGAAGCTCACCCCGTGCAGTACTTCTTCTTCGGGAATGTAGCCGAAGTGTACGCTCTCAAAACTAATTTCTCCTCGAACGGCTTCCTTCTCCTGGGTTCCGGTATTGGGAATATGACTGTCGGTATCAAGCACTTCAAAAACACGTCTGGCAGCGACCATTCCCATTTGCAGGGTGTTGAATTTATCGGCAATATGACGCAAAGGTCTAAAGAGCAATCCAGTCAATAAAACAAAGGCGAAGATGACCCCAAACTGAGACTCAGGAATGCTCAAGTCCCGGCCAATTATTTTGAATCCGGCGTATCCTATGACCAAGGCCAAGGCTACCGAAGAAATCATTTCGGCCAAAGCGAAGAAAATGGAGTTGTACCAAATCGTCTTCAACCAGCCGGCCTTATGCTTTTCGTTAATCGCTTCGAACTGTTGCTTCTCCATTTCTTCTCGGGTAAACAACTGCACTATTTTCATCCCGGCCAGACGCTCCTGCACAAAGCCATTGAGGAGGGCCACCTGGGTTCGCACTTCGGTAAAGGCCACTTTCATGGAACGCTGGAACC
>CAZLGZ010000244.1:0-3602 GCA_964558965.1 uncultured Flavobacteriaceae bacterium | reverse complement strand
TATTTGTTTAGTTAAAGCCCTTTTTATAGGCCTTGTACCACCGCTCCGGAATATCTTGGTTACATGCGGCCAAGTAGTCTTCTTCGGTGCAGGGTAATAACGTGACAGAAGGTTTTTTAGTATCCATGGGAACCAATGCAGGGGCTTCCAACCACCAGCGACTGGTGAGGTGACTCTTGTAGAAAATCAAATCCTCGGTTTCGGTCGGTACCGTGAACTTGACAAAGTCCTCGTTCTCCTCTGTCGGCTTCTCTTCGATACGCAGGCTTAGGCCTTCCAGGAAGTACCAAATCATCTGCGCCACCAATTGCTGACAAAGGGAGGTGTTCTCCATTTCATAAATACCAAAGAGGAATACCTTGTCACTGATTCCAGCATAGCGCGCTAGCGCACAAATCTCGCGACCGGTAAAGCCATTGGGTGAAAAGTCTTGATCTTTCCCAACCTCCTGTGCCCGTACAGCATGCATGTCCAGACTGATCAGGTCCGCATTGCGCAGCAAGGGTTCGGCCAATCGGATATCCTTGGCGATATCTCCCAGTCGGTAGGTCTCAAAAAAAAGACGCTCCATCAAATCGATTTCTTCCTGAGCATTGAAGTAGCTCTGGTAACCGATATTGGTCAAATGGTACAGGTTGTTGGGTTTGTCCGTAATGATCTTACTCATATAGGACTGGGTTCCAATCAGTTCATCTTCTTCGCCAAAATCAAAACGGCTGTCGATTTGAACGATGCTGATCAGATCCCGAATATTATCGAATCCCCGATAGGTCGGGAAGGTGATGTCTTGAGTTGCTCCGAGCACCAGAGGAATGATGCGCTCTTCCAAGA
This sequence comes from uncultured Flavobacteriaceae bacterium, assembly GCA_964558965.1. Classification (GTDB taxonomy): domain Bacteria; phylum Bacteroidota; class Bacteroidia; order Flavobacteriales; family Flavobacteriaceae; genus Aureicoccus. The sequence goes on along the minus strand of CAZLGZ010000244.1, from coordinate 2,771 downwards.
GGCCAGCCACGATTTCGCGAACGACGAAATAAGTGTCTTCAATGCGTTCTCCCTCATGCACATCCCCGATATCGATGATGGTGGTGTTCCAGTTCCCCATCATCAGTCGGTACAACTGAAGACGCTGGGCATCCAAATCGAGTTTCTCGGTTCGGCGATCGTAAGGGGTGCGGTGTTCCAATACCCCGAGAATAGCCACGGTGGCGTTGGCAAAAACCGGCATGCCTTTTTGCTCGGTGTGTTTGAAAATGTTTTTCCCAAGAGATTGGGGGGGAAGGAGTTCTGTAAATGCCAGTACCTTTTCACTAACCGGTACCAGAAAATCGTACGCCATACTATTTTTTAGCCTTGGTTTTGGTTTTTCCCTTGGCCGAAGACTTCTTTTTCTTGGGTGCTTTTTCTTCGATCAGGGCTTTAACTTCATCCAAAGATAGGGAAGCTGCGTCGACATCCTTCGACAACTCGATTTTAGTTTTCCCTTTAATAATATTGTGGCGGCCCCAGCGGGCTTTTTCGATTCGGATTCCTTCTTCGGTCCATTCCTGAACCAGCTTTTCAGCCTCCTTTTTCTTTTTGGCCTCAATCAGCTCCTCAATATCGGCCTGACTCAGGTTGTCGAAGTCGTATTTCTTATTGACGTTGACAAAGAGACCGTTCCATTTGATAAAAGGACCAAAACGACCGACGCCTTTGGTCACCTCATGCCCATCGTAGTGAGCGATTGGCGCATCGGCTTTTTTCTTGGCTTCAATCAATTCCTGAGCTCTAGCAAAGTCGACATCAAAAGCGCTTTCACCTTTGTCCAAGGAGATGAACTTTTTACCCCAACGTACATAAGGTCCGTAACGACCAACATTGGCTTCCACCTCTTCGCCTTCAAAGACGCCGAGTTTACGCGGAAGATCAAACAAAGCCATAGCCTCTTCAAAAGTGATGCTGCTGATGGATTGTTCCGGCAACAAACTGGCGAATTGCGGCTTCTCTTCCTCGTCTACGGTACCAATCTGCACCATGGGTCCAAATCGACCCAAACGGGCGGAGACCTGGCGACCGGATTTGGGATCTGTCCCTAAAAGACGTTCTCCACTGGCGCGTTCTGCATTTTCTTCTACATCCTTTACGACTGGACTGAAGTCTTTGTAGAATTCACGCATGACCTTTTGCCAATCCTCTTCACCGGTGGCAATCTCATCGAACTCCTCCTCTACTCTGGCCGTAAAGTGGTAATCCAAGATGGAACTGAAGTGATTGACCAAAAAGTCGTTCACGACCATTCCTATATCGGTAGGAACCAATTTGCCCTTATCCGAACCAACCATCTCGGTTAGTTCCTCGGATTTGAGCTGTCCTCCTTCCAGCACGAGCTGGGTGTATTTTCTTTCTTTTCCTTCAATGGTACCCTTGACGACATAGCCACGGGATTGGATGGTCGAAATGGTCGGAGCATAGGTAGACGGACGTCCAATTCCCAATTCTTCCAACTTCTTCACCAAGGAAGCTTCTGTATAGCGGTAAGCCGGACGCGTAAATCGCTCGGTTGCCGAAGCGTATTTCTGCGTCAGGGATTCACCGACAGCCAGGGCCGGCAACATGCCTTCCTGCTCTTCGGCGCCTTCGCCTTCGTCTTGCCCTTCCAGGTAGACCTTCAGGAAGCCATCGAATTTAATGACCTCTCCGTTGGCACTGTACTGTTCTTCAAAGGTGCTGCCCGAGATACGCACATTGGTGCGTTCCAATTGAGCATCACTCATTTGAGAGGCCAAGGTTCTTTTGTAGATCAAATCGTAAAGACGAGCCTGGTCCCGTTCCAAGGAAGGAGTAGTCTTGCTCATGTCGGTCGGACGAATGGCTTCGTGCGCCTCTTGAGCCCCCTTGCTTTTACCTTTATAGTTGCGCGGCTGACTGTAGTTTGCACCGTATTGGCTTTCGATGGCCTGTTGCGCTGCTTGCAAGGCTTCAGGAGAAAGATTCACACTATCGGTACGCATATAGGTAATCAAACCGGCTTCGTAAAGACGCTGGGCAACCTGCATGGTTCTCGAAACTGAGAAATACAGTTTACGGGCCGCCTCTTGTTGTAAAGTCGAGGTCGTAAAAGGAGCGGCCGGAGATTTCTTGGCCGGTTTTTTATCGAGCTTGGCCACTTCAAATTGGGCCAGCTTATTCTTTTCCAGGAATTCCCGCGCTTCTGCTTCTGTGGCAAAGGCTTTTGGCAGCTTGGCTTCAAAAGGAGCGCCTTTATCGCTGACGAACTGGGCCTTGACGCGGTAGGATGCTTCGGGCTCAAAGCCTTCGATCTCTCGTTCTCTTTCGACAATCAAACGAACAGCCACCGACTGTACCCGTCCGGCCGAAAGACCCGGTTTAATTTTTTTCCAAAGGACAGGGGACAATTGGTAACCCACCAGTCGGTCCAACACACGTCGGGCCTGCTGAGCGTTGACCAGATTGTAATTGATCTCGCGTGGATTGGCAATCGCCTGCTCTATAGCGCGCTTGGTAATCGAGTTAAAGACGATGCGCTTGGTCTTGGATTTGTCGAGCTTGAGCTCTTCCGCCAAGTGCCAAGAAATCGCTTCTCCCTCCCGGTCCTCATCACTTGCGAGCCAGATCAATTCGGCCTTGGCCGCCAGATCCCGCAACTTCTTCACCAGGGATTGCTTGTCTTTATCGACGATGTATTTGGGCTTGAAATCATTGTCGACGTCGACCCCCAATTCCTTGGAGGGAAGATCCGCAATATGACCAAAACTGGACTCTACCCGGAAGTC
>CAZLGZ010000243.1:0-3647 GCA_964558965.1 uncultured Flavobacteriaceae bacterium | reverse complement strand
GTGATCAACTAAATATTGAAAATATTGTACATTAACCACTTAATTGCACAATCATGAAGCGGAAAATTTACTCAACGATTATTTTGGGCCTTTTGGCGATCGGAATGGTCTCTGCACAGGCGCAAAACCAGGAGTGTATGACCAATCTCTCCATTTACTTTGAGCATTACAAAGTAAAGAACTACGATGCGGCTTATGAGCCATGGAAAATGGTTTACGAAACCTGCCCAAGCATCAACAAGGCAAACTTTACTGCCGGACGCAAAATCCTTGCGCACAAGATCAAGAACAGTAGCGGTGCTGAAAAAGACGGCTTTGTACAGGATTATGTGACTCTTCTAGAAAATGCACCGAAGTATTTTGCGAAAAGTAATCCAGAGGGTAAAGTTGGGCCAGAGATCGTTATGATGCTCAGAGACAACGGGAAGATTTCGGATGACGAGATCTACAAGCGCCTAGATGATGCTTTTAAAGCAGACACCAAAAACTTCAAAAACCCAAAGGCACTTTATTTGTACTTCTCTACTCTTGTTGATTTGAACAAAGCAGGGAAGAAGGACCTGCAAGAGGTCTTTGATGTCTACGATGCTGTTCAGGGGAAAATTGAAGTTGAGAACCAAAAGATGATTGGTCTTGTTCAAAAACTTCTTCCTAAAGAAGAGGCCAAGACGCTATCTGCTAAAGAAAAGCGTCAACTTAAGGCAGCTCGTGTAAACTCAGAATCTTATGGTAAGATTGCCGATAGTATCGATGCCAAGTTAGGTCAGTTGGCCGACTGTGACAACTTGATCCCTCTGTACCAAAAGAACTTTGATTCCAAGAAAGGGGACATCAAATGGGTGAAGTCAGCGGTTAGCCGTTTGTACACCAAAGAATGTACTGACGACCCGATGTTCGAGAAGCTCTTCAACGAGCAGCTGAAGTTGGATCCTTCTGCGGATGCTTACTTCTACAGTGGAGTATTGAAAGAAAAGAACGGAAACACCAACGGAGCGATTTCGGACTATAACAAAGCAATCGAGCTGGAAGCTGATCCAAAGAGAAAGGCAGAGATCCTTTACAAGATCGCTACCAAGATGAATCGTTTAGGGCGTAAAGGCCAAGCGAGAAGCTATGCCAGAAAGGCTTTGCAGGCAGATCCTTCTATGGGGAAAGCACACTTGATCATTGCTGCGCAGTACGCCAAGAGTGCGAACCAGTGTGGTAAGACGACTTTCGAGAAAAGAGCGATCTACTGGAAAGCAGCAGAAGAAGCCAGAAAGGCAGCCCGTGTTAACCCTGCATTGAAATCTCGTGTAGCGAAGACTGTTGCCAACTACATGGCAAAGGCTCCTACCAAGACGATGATCTTCAATGAAGGAATGGCTGGTAAGTCAGTAACTTTTGACTGCTGGGTCGGTGGAAGCGTTAAGGTTCCTAACCTGTAGTATTGAAGACAAAACATACATACATAAAGCACATTGCCATGGTTTTTGCCATGGCTTTGTCTTTTTGGTCCTGTGAAGACCAGTACGAACGGGTAGGGGAAGAAGCCGGCACCTTTGTTTTTCCACAGAGTGTTTCAGAAGGCTTTACCATGACCTATACCGAGGCGGGGAAGGAAATGACCAATCAGGACACTACCCTGACCCGAGCCGTAGTTAAACTCAGTGCCGCCCGAAACGAGAACTACGAGAATATGCGTTTTCGCTACCAGGTTTTTCCGGAAGGGATGCGCCTGGAGTTCTATGACGATCAAGGGCAGATGAATATTATCGAGGCTGATTTTGCCATGGTGTATACCGATACCAATCTGATTGAGCTTAAGGGCAATGTGGTCTTGACCAGTCACGATGGCAAGAAGCTGGAAGCGCCTCAAATGTATTACGACCGAGCGAACAACTGGATCTTTACGGAATCCTCTTTTCGCTACACCAATCCGGAAGACGGAACCATTATGATGGGGAAGGGTATGGATTTTGATCGTAATTTTACCAAAGTGCAGGCCCAAAGAACCGATGGGGTAATTGCCATTAAAGAGGAAGAATCATGATCAACATCTTACGTTATACCGAATACATCTACCTGGTGGTAGCCTTCTTTTCACTCTACCGATTGATCGGTATTTGGGGAACCGAAAGCGACGAGATCTACTTGTTCTTGTTCTTTTTTGTGGTCTCCTTGGGGATGTTCTTTTTCCGCCGGACTTTCCGCCGGAAATTCGAAAAACGAAACAAGGAAAAATAGGCCCTAAGCGGTGGATATCTACTTTTTGGTCATTGGCATTTCTCTGCTGTTCTCGGCCTTCTTTTCGGGAATGGAGATCGCCTTTGTTTCGGCCAACCGTATCCATATTGAGTTAGAGAAAAAGCAGGAAGGTGTCTTGGCCTATATCCTGACGCGGATCACCGAAAAACCGTCCAAGTTTATTGCAACTATGCTCATCGGGAACAACCTCTCTTTGGTGGTCTATTCCTATTTTATGGGGAAGGTACTTATGAAGTGGTTTCCGGCTCCTACAGGGGAGGCAGCGGCCTGGTACAGCTTTTTCTTCGAGGATTTTGGGCTGGTGACCCACACGGTAATTTCGACCCTGATCATCTTTTTAACAGCTGAGTTTTTGCCCAAGGTTTTCTTCCAGATTTACTCCAACACCTTGCTGAAGTTGATGGCGATACCCGCCTATATTTTCTACATCCTCTTTTCCGGTTTTTCCTGGGCGGTGATGCAGGTATCGGATTTTATCCTGAAAACCTTTTTCAAAACGGCAGGAGACGAAGTGCAGCTTTCTTTCAGTAAGATGGAGTTAGGGGATTATATCTCGGAGCAGGTCGAAGGCATGGAGACCGATGAAGAGATCGACAGCGAGATCCAAATCTTTCAGAATGCCCTGGAATTCGCCGAAGTCAAAGCGCGAGAGGTCATGGTGCCTCGAACCGAAATTTGCGCTATTGAAATGCACGAAAGCCCGGCTGAACTCCGTAAACTCTTTACCGAAACGGGCTATTCCAAGATATTTATTTTCAAACAGAACATAGACGAAATCATCGGCTATACCCACTCTTTCGAGCTTTTCCGCAAGCCGAATTCCATCAAGAGCATTCTCCGCTCGGTGGAGTATGTGCCCGAAACCATGTTGATACAAGACATCCTGAACGTGCTGACCCGCAAACGCAAAAGCGTGGCGGTGGTGATTGATGAATACGGAGGAACCTCTGGAATACTAACTGTGGAAGATATCATCGAAGAGCTCTTTGGTGAAATTGAAGATGAGCATGATTCGACCGATTTACAGGAAGATCAGCTCGGTGAGGGCCGCTACTGCTTCTCTGCCCGCTTAGAGGTGGATTACCTCAATGAGCAGTACAAGCTCGATTTGCCGGAAGGGGAAGAGTACGAAACTCTGGGTGGCCTCATCGTGCACCTGACCGAAGAAATCCCCGAACAACAAACCCGAGTCGAAACCGAGGATTACCACTTTATCGTACGGGAAGTCTCCAACAACAAAATCGATCTGGTCGAAGTCCAGAAGATCCAAGAGAATTAGTGGCTTTCAGCCGCTTTTTTTCCTTTCCAAATTGAAAAAAAAGAGGTATTTTCGCCCCCTGAAATTTGTAGAAAAACCAGACTGCTATGGCAATCTTAGAGAATATTCGCAAGCGTACAAC
>CAZLGZ010000242.1:3061-3652 GCA_964558965.1 uncultured Flavobacteriaceae bacterium | reverse complement strand
CTTTCGAACGTTCTCGGTTCCTTTTTTCAGTCCTACCCCACCACGGGAGGCTTTTCAAGAACGGCCGTAAATCACCAAACCGGAGCCCGTTCACCCCTTGCCCTTTTCTTTAGCGCCCTGGTCATCGGTATTACGCTCTTGTTTATCACCGATTGGTTCTATGCCTTACCGAATGCCATTTTGGCCGCTGTGATCATGGTCGCTGTTTCCGGTTTAATCGATGTACGCTATCCGGTTGAACTCTACCACAAGCGGAAGGACGAATTTGTCCTCCTGCTCATCACCTTTGGGATCACTCTGTTCATCGGGATCAAGGAAGGAATCTTACTCGGGGTCTTGTTCTCTTTACTCCTTTTGGTCTACAGAACCTCTCAGCCGCATATCGCTGTTTTGGGTCGAATAAAAGGAAGTCCTTACTTCCGCAATTTGGACCGTTTTGAAGAAGAAGCAGAGGCCACTCCCGGCATTCTGATGTTCCGCTTCGACAGCGAGCTCTACTTCGGCAACAAAGACTACTTTAAGCAAGAACTCTACCGCTTGATCGAAGAGAACCCCAGCCCGGTCAAGACCGTGATCCTCAACGCTAAATCG